>JBEPUU010000118.1:0-4374 GCA_041691355.1 bacterium
AGAGATATAAAGACCAAGTCCCAATCCTGAAATTTCTCGTTCCTTTTTCGCCTTTACTCGAAAAAATCGATCAAATATTTTTCCATGTTCTGCTTTAGGAATACCAAGACCAAAATCCTGGACAGATATTACTACATTGTTCTCATTAAGAGTTGAGTTAAGGACAATTCTATCAGCATTTGGTGAATACTTAATTGCGTTTGAGATAAGATTTATCAATACCTGTGTGATTCGTTCTTTATCAGCATATAAAGACGTTTCTGACCTGCCTTTATACTCAATAACATGGGATTTTGTAGTGTACTGAAAATCAGACACAACACTACTTATCAAATTATGAATCTCAAATCTCTTTTTATTCAAGGCTAATTTTCCATTTTGAATTTTATAGACATTTACAAACGAAGCCATTAGTTGTGTAAGCCGCTCCATTTGGTTTGTCATTTTCGATAGGAAAAATTTTCCTTTTGTATCTTTATTTTGTTCAAGATGCTTTTCCAAAAGTTCAGAGAATGCTTTAATTCCAGTTAGGGGAGTTTTGAGTTCATGAGAAACAATACCGATGAAATCATCTTTCTGATTTTCGAGTTTTTTCCGATCCGTTATGTCTTCAAAAGCAAGTAAAATCGCCTCCGTATTATTCACCTGACGATATGTTCTTCGAGCATTAAGAACAACTGTTCTTTGTCCGATATGAGGGAGATCTATTTCAACTTCATAATTATCAAGATGTGTATTTGCGGGAAGAATTTTTTCAAGTAATACTCTTAATTTTGGGATATTCCATGCATTTTTATTTAATTTATAAATTAATTTGTTTTCAGTCTCTTTCGGCGTTAATTTAAACGTATCATAAAAAGATCTGTTCGCAGTAAGTACTTGCAGCTTTTTATTGAGAACTATAAGCGGGACTCGTACGGAATCAACAATGGCTTCTGAATAGTCAAGTGCATATTTCAACAGATCAAGCGAATGCTTGAGCTCGTTTACATCGATTCCTGGGATAATACTTGAGTGATCTGTAGGAACAATTCTTTTTTGTACAGCTTCTTTTACGGTCGCATGAGGTAATTCTGGTTGACTAGTACTGTTTATAACTAGAGGAGAATTTTTATTTTTTTTCATTTTACATTAGGTTTTTAGTTGACTTATCATAATAATCCTCTCGTTATACATAGTATACTCTTTCCCTTATGGAATTACTACTGAAACGCAACCTTTAAATAATACTACAGGAATTTTTTATGATGGACTTCAAATACTTCTTGATTCATCCAGACTACATAAGAACTTTGAATAAAAAAATGATGTATTACTAAAGCTTGAACAGAGGTTTATCTTCTAAAATTGATCGTCTACATACTACCTGATCTTGTGGTTTTAGCGTGGGGCAAATTTTTTCTGCTGGCGCAAGTGAATCATAATAATCGATGTACCAGCTCATCATTCCTTTCAAACATGCAGAAGGATTTTTACTTTCACTACCTGTACACAACGCCTCAACTTTGGTAGGACTATGAAACATTTGTGCTGCAATTTGCGATCCAACACCCTCGTAACAGTTACTTTGAAAAACCAAAGGAGCATTGCTGCACCATTTCATAGCACCGGTAAAATCTCCAGGCCGATAATTAAGATAAAAAATAGGAGCATTAATATAGCATTCATCTTGATGATTTGAGGTAAATCTACATGCTTGAAAAGGATCAACAAATGAAACATATTTTGAGGGATTATCATCAGGATCGAAATCAAAATTTTGCATATAAACGCCACTATAACATGCATCTTGATCAGAATATATTTTAAATTCTGAACATTTCTGTATCGAATAGGGAACATTGCTTTTTGTGGCAAACATAAGTCCATGTCCTATCCCATGAATGCATGCCCATCTGTTATATGTTCCGACAGGAGTAGTGTCACAAACGGTCATAAGTTTGTTAACATCGCTTTTGTTATGCCAGGAATAACCTTCTATTACACCATGAACATATCCTGAAACACACATATCATCTCTATATATCATTGCTGTTGTAAAATTATTATATTTAAAATAAGATGCGCGACCAATTACGTGGAAAAGTTCGTGGCAAGAACTAAGTACTTTAGGGTCTTTCTGCATTTCTTCCTTTAATTGTGAGATTGCTATTCGAGGATTTTGTTTGTTAACAGTGTTAATCAAACTATCGCTGATTAATTTATATTCAGGGCCGATTAATATAGTCTCATTTGTATCTGTTTTGAAAGGCACAAACGAGCCTTTTGAGCTATGAAAAATGAAAAATAAGATGCTAACAAATACAAGTAAGCAACCAAGCACAATGTCCATGACAATCAAAAAATATTTTGCTTTCACAAAAATATTGTAGCTATTTTTGTTCTAAATTGCTATTAATCATTTTTTTTATGTGTGGTTATATTGTTCACAGTTACGATTTTTATTTATATACAATATCCAGAAATCAATTTAGTAGGAAATTTCATCTACGATAATCAAATTATGGCATGATAAATGCAGTAAATTAATAATTCGGCAGGTTTTTACTCCGGAGGATTCAGAACGTTTATACGGAAGAATTCTCGCATTGACTTTAAGTAGTTTGCCCTTTATACTTAACTTATAAGTTAACTATTATGAATAATACGCATATTCCTTATGCACTTAATAAAGTATTTGAAGCCCTCGCAAACGAACATAGAAGAGATATTATCTATGTTCTAGGACTACAACCTTCCTCAATCAATCAATTAGCATCCATGCGTAATCTGTCTCTTCCCGCGATTCATAAACATATAAAGATACTTGAAAATGCTGGATTAGTAGTTAGCAAAAAAATCGGAAGAACAAAATTTCTAACACTGAAGAGACAATCGTTACGAGGGCTTCAAGATTGGCTTATGCAATATCAAACGTATTGGGGAAATGATGATGAGACTTTGGAAAATTATGCAAAACATTTAACGGATAGAAAATCGATGAAAGGAGGTGAAAAAAAATGAAAAAATTTGCACTTATTTACTACGGTAAAGTTAGACCTGAAGAGATCAGTAAAGAAGATATGAAAAAGACAATGGACAAATGGATGGCATGGTTCGGCACATTTAAAGACAATATGGTCGATGGAGGCAATCCATTTGCTCCTGATGCAAAATCTGTAACAGTTAAAGGGATTGAAACGATCCCCGCAGATATGTGGCCAGCAAAAGGCTACACCATCATTAATGCAAATGACATGGATGAAGCAACAAAGATTGCTCAAGGGTGCCCTGCACTTGAAGATGACAGTGAGGGAGCTGTACGTGTTTATGAAGCATTGCCAATGTAATGCCCATATTGTATAAGAGGTATCCTCAGAGATGGAGATACCTCTTTTTTGTAGGTACTAATACGAATTCATGAGGGATTGATCAGTTAACTAGTATGTACTTAGTAGAAATTTATATAAAATATTCCTCCCTTGCATGGGTAAAAAATGTATGGTATGGTTTTATAAAGAATAAATTGGGGAAATGACAAAAAATATCGAGAAAAAACGGGGGATCTTTTTAACAATTTTGCTTATATATGGTGCTTTAGAAGCTGTATTGGTATTTTTCTCCGGAATAATTTATCCGATAATAGGATTGTTAGGTTCAAATGCCGGAAAACTAACTCTTCTTGTGAGTGCATTAGAATTTATTCCCTTAGCGGCAGCACTTTATGGTATGTGGAAATGGAAAAAATGGGGTATTTATTCACTTATTGCATATATAGCAATTTCCATACTTTCTACTGTCGTATTTGATGTTGTATTAAAGCTCTATACTGGTTATGCTCAATATGTTATTTTATTTGACATTATAATAGCGGCACTATGGTTCTGGGCGCTCTATAGAAAGCGAGCTTATTTCATACAAGCATAGTCAGCAAACCTTAATCCTTGTGCCTATAGGGTACATTGTTAAAGTCTTTTAAGATTAAGTTTCTTGATAGTTGAATCAACAACTTTGAGGTCTTCATTGAAGAGAAAATCAGCATTTACTTTTTCTTCTCGAAGAATATTTGGTATCCAATGCTTTGCATCATCCCACATTTTGTCAAAAGGCATTTGATCGTATAGAAACCATTCTGGTTTAATTTCATCAGATTCACTTAGTTCTCCTTCCCAATCATTTACAACAAAAATATGCACCTCTTGGTTCCAATCTTCTTTTGGAAAATAAAACTTAACTACTCCCAAAGATTTAAGTTGACTTACTTTCACATTAACTTCTTCAAAAATCTCTCTCTTAGTCGCTTTTTCTATTGTCTCATTCTTTTCAACTTTACCCCCGATGCCAATATAATACCCTTGACCAAATCCTGTTTTCTTAAGTCCCTGTCTCTTATAC
>JBEPUU010000119.1:0-4312 GCA_041691355.1 bacterium
ACCATCAATACCTTCAATTGCAATATATAATCCTTTGGAGGTATTTCTTTTAAAATCAATATCGAACTCGACGTGGTACTTCATAAATCCAGCCCTTTACTTATCCTCGTGAATTCTACTTTCTTCAGGAGCCTGTTGAAATTTATATTTTGCAAACTTTTTACTTGTATACGGCACATTGACAGGAGTTGAGAGTTCTTCAAATGTCATTGCGCAGATCCGCATTCCAACAGTTAATTTGATTGCCATTCTTCCTAAATTTCCGAGTTCCAAAACAGGCTTTCCATCCCATCCCGGATCAAAAACTGAGGCTGTCGAATGGACGACTAATCCCAACCTTCCAAGTGATGATCGTCCTTCCAATCGTCCCATCAAATCCGCAGGAATCTTTACGTGTTCAAGTGTAACAGCCAAAACAAAATCACCGGGCTGCATAATAAAACTGCCTTCGTTTGGTACTTTTATTACTTTGGTTATTTCATTGCTGTAGTCTTTTTTTGAAGGATCAATGTACGGATGTTTGCTGTAATCAAAAACGCGGAACGTATTCCCCAATCGCAAATCAATAGAACAAGAACCGAGTTGATGATCAAGATTGGGAGTTGGCTTAATGACAATTCGCTTGCTAGCAAGAGCTTTTTTGATATCTTGATCTGACAGAACCATGTGGAAAAGTGTAGCACGTCGACAGGAATTTGAAAAGAGAGCAAACAAAAATCTACTCGCTTCTTGACACAAACTTAGTTCTTCTATACGATAAATGTGCGCGCTATTATTTATTATTCATATGAATAAACTGAGTAACAAACAAGTTATTGTTGGTGTTGTGTTAATTGCACTCTTTGTCAGTATCCCTTTGACAGTATCAATACTCTCTAAACAAACACAAGATAGAAGTCATGCAGCCGCATCCACTTCACTTTCATTCACTCCCGCTTCAACAACTACCACTCCAATTCAAGTAAAGGTTGGCGATCCAATTAATCTTGATTTGTTTGTTAATCCTGGAAACAATCTCGTAACGTTTGTTAAATATCAAGTAAGCTTTAATTCGACCAAAATAAAGCTTACCACATCAAATCCGTTTGATCTGAACAGTACCATATTTACAAGTGTTGAAGGTCCGGTCGTCACTTCGGGAACATTTGCGCAATCTGTCTCTATCGGTTCTGATCCTACAAAAGTCATAACCAAAAATACCAAAGTCGGCACTCTGCATTTCACTGCAGTCGCTGGTACCAATGGTGGGACAACATCAGTTACATTTAGTAGTACTGTTAGCCAGGCGCTTTCATCAAATTCCAACACACAAGCAAGTGAAAATGTTCTTTCAACAACATCTCCCGCCCTTATCGCAATCAATCAAACCTCATCTCCTAGCGCAACAGCTCAACCACTTCCAACAATTACCGGTACAGCAGTTAGTTTCACATTATTGCTTGATGGTGTTGGATCCGCAGGAGACAATCCAAATCCTAGTGGTAATAGTCTGAGCAATAAAAATCCACTGCATCCACAGAGAAATTTAAATGTTCAAGTGTTTGATACCAATAACGCTATTGTTGCCAGTAGCTCTGCTCCTGTCACATACGACAGTAGTACTGGAACGTTTTTGGGCTCTGTCGGATTATCGTCTTCAGTTCCATCAGGAAATTATTATATTAAAGTCCAAACAGAACGATATTTGCGTAAATTGATGCCGGGAATTACGCAACTTGTTGCAGGCCAAACAACCCAAGTACCATCTGCTCGTCTGATTACAGGTGACACCAACAATGATAATGTCCTCAATGTCTTGGATTACAATGCTCTTCTTGATTGTGGATATGGAGAAATAAACCCGCTACCGATTAACGATCCTAATTCAACATTTAATAAATCGGCCTGCCAAGTGCATCAACCGGCCCAAGATATCGACCTAAACGATGATGGTATTGTGGATAGCACGGATTATAATCTATTCTTAAGAGAGCTCTCTGTGCAGAATGGTGATTAGATGCGTTTATAACATATCTATTGCAATTGAAACACAGATAATTTTTAATTAATATATGAAACGATTTAAAGATAGAAGAAAAGTAGTATCATTAAGCCTCGTTGGTCTCGCCTATTTATTGATAGTTATACCTCTGATTGTTTCAAACGTACAAAAACAACAGACATTTCATGGCCGTGCAGCATCATCACTACCAACTCCTACTCCGGCGGTTTGTGGGAAAGCCGCAAGTGATACTATGCTTATTGTTGATAAATCCGGAAGTATGGGTGAGAAAGACGGTTCAACAGGAACAAAAATGTCAAACGCTATAACAGCAGCAGACAATTTCGTTGATCTAACTTCTGAAAATCCCCAAAATGAAGTTGGACTTGTTTCCTTCGCAAACACTGCAACAATAGATAGTCCACTTACCAGCACATTTGCGAATGTTAAAAGCAAAATTAATACACTAAAAGCATCAGGTAATACATGTATCCAATGTTCTATCAATCAAGCAAGTCAAGCAATAACCTCGGGCAAACGAAGCGGGATCAAAAATGTTATCGTGCTTCTTACCGATGGAATAGCAAATTATGTGGAAGGTAGTACTGCGCAAGTGAGTCAAGCGACTGACGAACAAGCGGCACTTACTGCTGCAAAGAATGCTCATACTGCCAACGATACGATCATTTTTGTTATTGGACTTGGAAGTGATGTAAATGCAACGTTTCTCCAACAACTCGCAACTTCTACTGGGGGTCAGTATTACTTCCCACCAACTACCGACAATCTTAATGATATATACAACCAAATTTCACAAATTATTGCACAAGGATCAGTCAGTGGTTTTGTCTTCAATGATATAAATAGCAATGGTAAATTTGATACAAATGAGCAAAAACTCCCAGGTTGGACTGTTCAGTTGGCTCTACAGGGAGGATCTACTCAGACATTCACAACTGATACAACGGGTGCATTTATGATTCCTAAATTATGCAATGGCACCTACACTCTTACTGAAGTATTGCAATCAGGATGGAAAGAAACAGTACCTGTTAATCCTGCATCCTACACTATTAATATAACAACCGGTAATGCTCTGACAGATGTCAACTTTGGTAACATTATTGCACCACCCACTCCAACACCAACTCTTATGCCTACCGCTACACCTACACCAAAACCAACGGCTACTCCAACTCCAAAACCGACGTCAACGCCGACACCAAATCCGACGACTACACCAACGCCCAAACCTACCACGACGCCAACACCAAAGCCAACCGCTATTCCAACACCCGGCAAAACACTGATGGCTATGACGGTCCTTCAAGATGGTATCGGTAGCAGAGGTGACAACACTAATCCGACAGAAAATTCATTGAGTAATAAAAAGCCTGTACATACAACAATTGGTGCTGAGACGCTGATCTACACACTTAATAATTCATTAATTGCGAGCGGTACAGGAACACTTACCTATGATTCCGCTTCTGGTTCATATAAAGGGAATGTACCGATTTCAGCAGGCTTTCCAAGCGGTCAATATATCGTAAAGGTCAAATCAACCTACCATCTTCGCAAACAAGTTGACGGCGTACAAACAATTAAAGAAGGTACGACCAATACTGTCTTACCAGTTTCACTTGTTGCCGGTGATATTGACAACAATAATGTACTGAATATTCTTGATTACAACACCCTTATTGGATGCTACAGCGACTTGCTTGCGGCAGTATCATGTACTGCAAATCAAAAAGTTTCAAGCGACTTAAATGACGATGGTCAGGTAAATCAAACAGATTACAATCTCTTCTTACGAGAACTATCAACGCAACCCGGACAATAGAATTTCGACGTGCTTCAAAACTCTTTACATTCTTGACATGTAGAGCTTGGGTATCTATTCTAAATACAGTAGGTATTTATGTTTGCAATACGAAAAAATATATTTTTCCTTGGTGGATTTATTCTTTTAGCATTAGTTGCGCTTCCTGTTCTTCTTTACTATTCACAAAAACCACAAGAGACAAGAATCCGTGCAGAAAAAACAGTCGATATTTCATACCAGTCAAGTGCAACTACGACAAATTCAGCTCTGCAGATACCTGCTGGAAGCACATTTAATTTAGATGTCTATGTAGATCCAGGTACCAATAGTGTCTCTCTTGTTAAATTGAATATGCAATATGATTCGAGCAAATTTCAACTTGCTGGCGGATTTATTCCCAATCAAAGTGTATTTCCACAGGTTGTCGAAGGACCAATTGGTGCTTCAGTGTCAATAGTAGCCACTTTATCAATCGGCTCAAACCTCTCAGCAGCAATCAAAAC
>JBEPUU010000120.1:0-4312 GCA_041691355.1 bacterium
GAAATGCTCCGGAGACAGATGAAATATCAATATTTTGATCTTGAAGAGATTGCAATTCAGCGTTTGTTAGAACTTGCCCACTTCCACTTGCTAGTCCGTTTTCAGATCCACTTCCCACAGTTACAGTACCAGGCGCTGGAGATTGAGGCTGCTTATTTGCTTGAGTTTGTTGAGTTTTGGAAATTATTTGTTGAAGTGATTGATCTGCTCCTGGTTGCACTTGTACGATTTGAACAGGTTGAATTGTTTTTTCAAATCGTTGGAGTGTTGCAGTACTTAAAAGAAAAAGAACACTGATACTCACAAAAACAACGGGAATAATCCATAATTTCTTTTTCCAAATGACAAGCATGGTAATCGCACCAACCAAATATGCAGCAAAAGAAGTTCGTGAGGAAGTAAAATTGAGGAGCTCTAAAGATAAAATAACAAGAAGTGCAATAAGTATTTTAATACGAATCCGCTTTACTGCGATAAAAAGTGCAATAAAAAGCGGTATAAAGACTGCAAGGTATGTCGAAAGATCATAATTACCGCCAAAAGTAGAAGCAATTCGCGAGACGCTATTCAAACAAAATGGAATGCCTTTTGCAAATTCCTCATTGCCTGTTAAATATGCTGGGAAACAGTAAGGATACTGTTTGAAGAAAGTCGGAGCGATAGCCCAAATAATAGTATAGAATTTTTGGCCAAAACCATACAGAGTTATAAGTCCAAGGGTAACCCCCAGTGTGGTGAGATAAAAAGTTACATCTTTTGGTTTTTTCACAGATGAGAACGCAGCAAAGAATAGAATCATGTATTCGATTCGACGAAGGTATTCCAGGGCTGCAATTTGCGGGAAAAAATTAATTAAATGGGAGGCAAGAAAAATAAAACAATAAATAAGTGAGACCAGACCCATTATCCAGTACGCAACCACAGCATATCCTTCAGGCCGAGGAAGTGATACTTTTTTCCGCACGAGTTGCACAAACCAAATAATAGCCACAAGAAGAATCAAAAAGTCTTCAAGACGGATATATACCCACACATGCGAAATGCTAATACTGGGGAGTTTGGGATATAATGGTATAAATAAAATGGCAAATGCCACACTTATCCGTAAAAGGTTGTTATCAAGTAGCGCAAGAAACTTCTTCATAGAGCAATCTAAATCATTTCAATACTAAAGTATACTCAATTTGCCCATGTATTCACAATGGCAAAAGATATCTTTATAAATGCTTTTCACCTGAACCAGGCAGCTCTTCCCAAACGATAATGAGGATCCCTCATAGTTCGTTCACCGATTACTTTTGCAGGCACTCCTCCGACTACCGTAAATGGTTCGACACTTTTTGTTACAACAGCTCCTGCTGCAACGACTGCACCTTTACCAATTGTCACACCGGGTAAAACAATCACTCGTGGTCCAAGGAACGCATAGTCATCGATAACCACATCGCCACATACAGCATGAAAATCTCCACTATTAATATCATGCTCGCAATTATAAATCATCACGTCAGATGCCATATCAACATGATCCCCAATTCTCAATAACGCTCTACCATCAAGCACCGCTCCTTCACCGATAATAGTATCTCTCCCAATATGAATATTTGCGGGATTATAAAAACGAGTCCCCATATGAAGAGCAGATCCTACACCGATTTTCACTCCTGCCATTCTATAAAAAAATCGTCTCACATTATGCGAAGGAAAATAACCAATAAGATGCAGAAGAAACACAATGAACTCACGTCCAACAGTTGAGGCTCTTTTTGTGCCTTTTTTAAATATTTCTTCAGATGATAATTGTCGACCTGTCTTATCCTGCATAGGTATTATTGTAAACTAAGAACGTTTTCCGACTTGCTGTAGGACTTCAAACGTTTCTTTTGCCGCTTTCTCCCAACTGAATTTCTTTATTTGTTTTTTTCCTTTTTCAATTAGTTCCTCCCGTAATTTATTATCTCCGATTACACTTTTAATTTTCTCCGCAATGTCATTCACATCTTCAGGATCTACATACAATGCTGCATCCCCACCTGCTTCAGGAAGACTTGAGACATTACTTGTTATGACAGGACAATCACGTTGCATCGCTTCTAGGACAGGCAATCCAAAGCCTTCATAGAGACTTGGTAGAACATAACAAAGTGCATGTTTGTAAAAAACTGTGAGTTCATCATCTTGTATATTTTCTAAAAATTTCACTCGATCTTCAACACCAAATTTTTCAGGTGCAGCCAAAATTTCCTCATATTGCCACCCTTTTCGACCAATAATAACTAATTCCAAATCTCGAGTTCCTTGTCCCTCGTCCCCTGTCCCTAACTTGGAGAAAGCCTCTATTAGTCTAACAATATTTTTTCTCGGCTGAAGTGTTCCAACAAAGAGGATGTAGTTATCAGAAATATGATATTTTGATTTCAATTGATTCATACCAAAGACGCGAGGTTCAAGCGAAACAATATCTTTTATTCCCGGATAAACCGTAAAGACTTTATCTTCGGGAACTTTATATGACCTAATTATATCATCTCTGCTTGAGTTACTAATAGTCAAGACCTTTTTTGCACGTTTGACAGAATAGGCTGTCCAATTACGAAGCTGATACAAGTCGGACGGATTAAAAAGTTCTGGAAACTGAAGATATGAAACATCCATTATCGAGACAATCGTTGGAACAGGAGAAAATCTCGGTGCATAGTGTGTCATGCTGAAGAGAACATCCGGCCGAGGCTTGTGAAGAAATAAATCCAAAGGTAATCGCCATTGTGTCCATAATTTTCCAGGTTTTAAAACTCGATATTGCCAATGATCATTTTCTTTAGGAAGACCTTCAAGAGGCTCCTCTTTTAAATAAATCCGAAATGTTACATCTGCTATTTTGTATTCTGCAAACTGCAAAAGTAACTGATATGCAAATTCACTAATTCCCACTCTTTTTTTAACATTGGCTTCATTACCATCAATTCCTATAATCATAGTTATATCCCCGGATAAATGACGTGTAATCTATTCTTTTCAATCCCTAAAATTTCGATTGCATCCTGTCTTGTTGCTTCTGAGATACATAAAATCATATCTGATTCTTTTTTTACCCATGCCAATTTTCTTTTCTGAGTTTCAATAATTTTTCTCGCTGTTTCATTGGGATATTTATAGACAATCAAATCATAGAGTATTGTCAGTTTTTTTGCTTTTTTAGTTGGTGGTTCTGTCCAATCTGAGGTAATAAAAACATCTACCTCGCCAATCAAACTTTCGATTGGCAAAATATGCAGTGTATTCCAAAGAAGATTTAAGACAGTTGGAGGGAATTTAAATTGCTTAACCGAAACATTGGAAAGTGATTGAAAATCAGATAACGATATGTTCTTTCTCAAAGAAGAAAAAAACAATACATATTCGTTCTCTTTATCTAGCACCAAATGCTGAACCAAATTTTTTAAATAATTTGCAACACCTGTTTGTTCATATACGAGTTGCGAGATATCAATTCCAATTTTCATGTGCCAAACCTCAACTTTATTGTATACTTTTCTTACTGCATTTTGCAATTTTTTCAAACACTTACTAGTGCAAAATCAGATTTAATTCTTTGTTTCATCACTCGCATATCTGAGGGGGAAATTTCGAGGGTTATTTCCTTCATTTGGAGAAGAATAGGAAAGATTTATCATAAGATCCGCAAGAAATCCGGTAAAAAACGTCTGCAAACCACTGATGACAAGAAGCAGTGCAAAAATAAGAAGAGGGCGCCTGCCTATCGAATGTCCCATTAACTGATAAATAAATAGACCTATCAGTATAACTCCACCAATAAATACAAGTGAACCACCTAGATTTCCAAAAAAGTGAAGAGGGCGATTACCATATTTCACTAAAAAAATCATAGTAAAAAGATCTGGAAGATTCTTCCATACTTTAGAAAAACCATACTTTGATTTTCCATAATTTCGTTTATCATGCTCTACAACAACCTCGTCTACAATATATCCCTCTTGGTAAAGAAGAAGAGGAATAAAACGATACAATCCACCATAAATAGTGATATTTTTCATAGCCTCTCTGGTAAAAAGTTTATACCCGCAATCAATATCATGTAGTTTGAGACCAAATAAGAGGCCTATGAGAGAATTAAAAAGCTTTGAAATCACAACCATTTTCTGTTTGTCTTTACGATCTTTTCTCCAGCCACAGACAACATCTGCTCCTTCTTTGTGTTTGGCGATAAATTTGCGAAGTTCTGAAGGCTTATCCTGCAAATCAGCATCCATCGTTATTATAATATCCCCTTTTGCATGGGAAAACCCATAAG
>JBEPUU010000121.1:0-4199 GCA_041691355.1 bacterium
AAGAGACAGCTGTATGCCCTTGTTGCACCCAACGCTTTGCCATTTCATGAGTCAATAATTCTGCTCCACCCCCCGAAGGATTTTTTATATCTCTCCAATTTAAAATCAAAATTGTCATCGAGTTAAGGAGAAAAATAGGCCTCTATTAATTGCGCTCTTTTGTTTTTTTTTGGATTGATAGAAATGCAATATTCGCAATCGATAAAAAACAGCAATTGTATCCCAAATCATTAAATATACCACCTTAGGTATTCCCCATGATGTTATTCCGTTTTTTTTGAAATTAATTTCTACAGGTGCTTCATAAATTCTTTTATAATTATGAGCATATGCAACAGCAAGAATTTCAATATCAAACGCATAACGTTTTACCACTAGTCTTGGCAAGACGTCACGAACAACCTTCCGCTTAAAGAATTTTAGACCAACTTGTGTGTCTCTAATTTTAAAACCAAAAAGTATGCGAGTAAATAAACGATATCCCCAAGACATAATTGTACGATACAATGGGTAATCAACTTTTGAGACATGATGCATTTTCGATCCCACAATAATATCTGCGTTATACCAAATCATATGATTAAGCAACATAATCATTCCGGTTGGGTTAATATCCATTCCGGCGTCCATAAAGCCGATTACATCACCATTTGCGTGTAGCATCCCATAACGAATTGCCTGTCCTTTGCCCTCATTTTTTTTGTAACCGAGTATCTTTATTTTTGAAGATTTCAATAGAGATGCTTTTGTGAATGTGTTATCTTCAAGCCCATCAACGACAACAATTATTTCATATTTCAATCCCAAAGTATCTAACGTTGCAGCGGTACGTTTAATATCTCGGACAATCGTTCTTTCCTGTTTATATGCAGGGATGACAACGGAAAGGAGTTTAATACCAAAATTATTTTTTAGTTGCATACGGATAATATACCAAAAATCCGATAACAAGTAAAAGTACTAATATAAATGATATCATAATAATTTGTATAAATGACTGATGATACAGGGATATTAATACTATTTGCAATATTGCTCCAACGAGAATTGGAATATAAATAATTGTTTTCTTAATTGATAGATAAAAATTTGCAAAGAGATAGAGTACGCAGTAAAACGTAATATAGAACCCAAAGATTCCCAAAAATGGTGCCATTGAAAGATATTCAGGTCGTTTGAGAAAGAATAAAATTGTGAATTTGGGAAAGAAAAAAAAGAAAAGTGTTAAAAGAAGAGATGGAAGAAGAACAAGTCCTATCGCCATCTTAAATGTGTTACTAAAATTTACTCCTTTAGAATGTTTTTGGACTATAATTGGGAACATGACACTCCCAATAGGAGCAGAGATAAAAAAGATAACCCTACCTATAAGCGAAAGTCCGGCGTATTGGCCAGCCTGAATTGGATTGAAAAAGTGTTTGACAAGTATAATATCTGTCGAAATGAATGATATTAAACCAAAAAGTGTTAATGCCGAAGGAATGCCATAGTGAAAAAGCCCTTTTGTTTCTATTTGGGGTGTTTTAGTTTTATTTAAGAATAGAAAGCGTAATGGAAAAAGACTAAAAAAATATCCTCCAATTGCTGAAATAGCAAGCGCTCCTGCCGCTCCTGCTACAGAGTAACCATGCAAAACAGATACTACTCCCAACACTAATTTAAAAAAAGATGTCACCAAACTAACAATAACTTGAGTACCAAATGCTAGTTTTGCTTGAAGAAAAGCTAAATTGATAACAGTAATAAATGATAGCAATATAATAACATCTGCAAATATAAGAATATAATAATTACCAATATGAAAAAAATGAGATATTTGCGAAAGAAATAACAAAAAGAGAACAAATATTATCAACCCTGTTGTAAGAAGAAAACTAAAGAACTTCTTATAAAGACCTTTAAGTAACATTTGTTCGTTTTTCACAAAATAATCTCCGGCAAATCGGACAACAACAGGGTTAACGGCAGTAACAATTAATGTTGGGAAAGTAATTAGTGAAATAATACTTGCAAGAATTCCATAGTCTGTCAATGATAACGTCCTACTCATAAAAAGATTGAAGAGAAAATTAAAAAAATTTGCGAGTATTCCACCTAATACGACAATTGTGCTCCCATAGATGAGCGGGTGTTTTAATACTTTTTTTGCAGTTTGTTTCATAAAAATTGAATTATTTTGTAAGGGCTTTTTTGTAAGCTTCAAGTGTTTGTTCTGCAGTTTTTTTCCAACTGAATTTTTTGGCTTGTTCCAATCCATTTTCAGAAAGTTCTTTTTGCATTTTTTTTGAATGTAAAACATGTCTTAGTACATTTGTTAAATTTTCCGTGTCATAACCATCGAAATATTCAACTGCATTTCCACCAACTTCAGGCATGCAACCTTCACGAGAAATAATGACTGGAGTTCCAGATCGCATCGCTTCAACAATCGGCAAACCAAATCCTTCATATACTGATGGGAAAACAAATACTGTGGCAAGATTATATAATGCAACCAAATCCTCAGTCGGAACAAAACCAAGTCTTATCACATTTTTATTTTGTTCCGCGAGTCTCTGTACTTCAATTAGATCTGCATTCCATATATTTTGCTTATCAAACTCGTTTGAAACAAGTGACTTACCAACCATAACAAGTGGTATATCAAGCTTCTCAATAGCCTTCAGCAATCTCGGCAAATTTTTATTCCATGTCACATCTCCAACATAGAGAATAAATTCATTAGACAAGTTGAATTTCTTTTTTATATTTTTCAGAATTATGTCTTCACTTTCTAATTTTTTGAACTCTTCTCCACCGGCTAAATATGCAACAGACATTTTTCTTTCTGAAAAACCTGTAATTCTGCAAATATCTTTTTTTGAAGCTTCAGAATCAGTAATGATACCATCAACACGACCTAAACTATATTTTTGTATCTGCCAATTAATATTCCCTTTAATTCCCGCCGGAAAATGTTCAGGGAAAAGAAGCGGTGTCACATCGTGAACAGTAACAACTGTTTTATGCTTCTTTGTAAAAGGCAATGTTCGAAAAAAAGGATCAAAATAGGGATAATGAATGATATCAATTGAATTGGAGACTTCATTGATAGAAGTAAAAAAATGATATTCGTGTTCGGGAAAATATGTTATAAGCGCCCTTTTTAAATAGGTAAGATAAAATCCTACACCACGTACTTTGTGACCGGATTCTAAAGGAGAAATATCAATAGCAATTTTCATAAATAATTATTTGCTTCTCACCATTACTTTCAAATATGCCTTTTTCAAACATATATAGATAAATACCATAAGTGGCGGAGAAACAGTGACAAATGTTTTGATAAAAGGTGTTGGACCAAAATATGTTCCGAGTAACATATATGGTATATCACGCAAAAGTAGGCTGAATGACAAAACTATCGCGAAAACCTTTATCCATTTTTTTCTTACGAGGACTGCAAAAATCAAAAACCACTGAGCATACCATGGATATATCTCTGATCTAAAAATTGTAAGGAGAAAAATAAAAAACATAAGACCTGTTGACCATACATATATTTTATCCCAATCTAATTTACTTTCAGTTCTTTGTTTGATAATAACATACACAAAAACAGGAATTAAGACTATCGTCACGTATTTAATAAAAATGGATAAAATTAGCAGGATGATACTTAATAAAATTTTCTTCTTTGAAAGCATATAAAAGGAAAACAGTGCCAAAGCCATCATGGCAATATCATTATGTCCACTTATCAACGATTCCATTATCACAAGAGGATTAAAAGCAAATAATGCTACCGTAAGATTATCATTGCTTATTTTTTTTATCCCGTAGAGTGAAAAAAGATAAAAAGCAACTATTAACAATTTAAAAGCAAAAAGAGTAGTTAGAAAGTTCCCAAAACCTAAAATGAATGGAACTCCTGTTATCAGAGTCCAGATAAAGCCATATACGTCAATGTTATTTGCTGTATGCATAAAAGCTAGCAGTGGTTCGCCTTTAAACGCGATAGGCATTATCAGATATGGATTCTCATGATAATAAAAAACTATTTTTGCAGCAGCGATATAATTAAAAATATCATAAGAAAGAATTGCTGGATAAGCAAAAAAACTGATAATTATTGTTGTTATTAACCATATTTTTAGGTTTTTCGTGCTGTTGTTTTTCTTTTTTGATAGATAAATAAGAAAGAAATAAAAACAAAATAA
>JBEPUU010000122.1:0-4249 GCA_041691355.1 bacterium
ATCACCTTCTGCTGAATACGTGCCGTCTTTATATGCGGATTTTGCAATTGTAGGGCTAGCGGGTGCAGAAGTAACTCTTTTCTCAGGAGCCATTGTTGTTGAGGTGGATGCAGCTTGTTTGGCGTGAGATTCATAGACAAACCCTGCTATTGCTAGGATCACTACGACTACAATAATGCCCATGGCTTTGCTGTTGCCGCCGCTTTGTTGAGGTGTACTTTCTTCTCTCTTTTCTTCTTCCATAAAAACCAACTATATATAGTAACGATTTTCTTTGCAAGGCCTAATGTTACTATGAGATTTAAGAATGACGGGGTGGAGTTCCAAACCTAGCAATAACCGCCTCTGCTTGATCCTGAGAGACTGGGCGATACTGTCTCTCACCAGATGATTTGCCTCCCAATCTTTCTCCTTGCAAAACTGTATAATCCATTACTTCTTCGGAAGGATCTTTGGGTGCAACATGCACAATAATTTGAGGTGACCCATCCTTTTGCATGGTATCTCGTATTACATACATGCCTCCATCTGGTAAACTACGAGTTACTTCCCTACGTAAGTACGTATGATGGAGAAAAACTGGTTTAGGAGATTCAATAACTTCTTCTTGAAATAATGCTCTAGTGGCTACTTCAGCAAATTTGCGTGCAATTTCTCTATCTTTTTCTTGCTCTTTAGGAATTCTTCCATATGTATCCATTCTGGTTTCAGGAGAGATCCCCTCGAGAAGAAATGTGTATCTCTCAAAATTTAGTTCAGGTGATAAAAGTTCACCACTTTCTGCGTGTGTCTTTCTCGATAGCCTTCGCCGTTCTCGTTTTGGAGCTTTCGCTCCTGCCTTCCACTCAACCAGTTTGTCTTCAATTTTTATTTTTGCACCACTTACTGTTCTTGTCTTTGGACCCTTGCGTAAAGAAGAGAACTCTACTCCTTGGTAAGGGAGCAACTCAATTCCATCGGGTTGTACTAAGGGTGTTATATCGCGTTCTATAATGCCGACTTTGCTTCGACTGATTAGATGTTTTGTTGCATATAGGGTTACCACAGCACCATCGATTCGATGATTTTCTTTGCCTTTTTTTCCGACGATACCACTTATACGCTCGGCTAATATGCCAGCAGGATTTGATCCATAATGGATTGTTTCAGATGTGCTCACGGGGACATTGTAGCCCATAATAAAATATATTGCAAGTTGTTCTTGCTCATTTAGTCTAGAACGGTGAATCTTTTTAATTATTTTGATAAAATTTGAATATATAAGTGATTGCAATGAAATATATTATTTTACTCATTTTCATAATTCTTCTCGTTTTAGGAGGTTATTTTTATTTTGGCTCTCACAAAACTATTACACAAAATACATCGAAAGTTCAGAAATCTTCTGTTACAATAAGGCAATCAAAAGGAAAGCATATGACAATTAGTAGTAGCGCATTTGCAAATAATTCTTCTATCTCATCTGAATATACATGTGATGGTAAAGGTGTTAATCCACCTTTAACTTTTTCTAATGTTCCGTCTGAAGCGAAAAGTTTAGTTATGCTTATGGATGATCCTGATGTACCTAAAAATCTCAAACCCGATGGTGTTTTTGATCATTGGACTATTTATAATATCGATCCCAAAGTTACAGAAATTAAAGAAGACAGCATACCTGCGGGTACACAAGGATTGAATGGAGTTGGTCAAGCGAAGTACACTCCTGCATGTCCACCTGATCGTGAGCACCGCTATTTCTTTAAACTGTATGCACTTGATAGTATGTTGGACTTCGAAGATCCTTCAAAAGTTACCAAAGAAATGGTAATTGAGAAGATGCAAGGACATATTTTGGAAGAAGCGGAATTAATTGGTCTCTATAATCGCCCTCAGAACAAATAAATTCTTCCTGCAAGATAGTTTTCAAATGGTATATAATAGCACTATGAATACACGTCCAGTAGTTATACGCCCAATCAGTCGAATGCGATTCACCAAAGATGGATACGAAAAGCTCAAACAGGAGTATGCTGAACTCAAGGCTGAGCGGCCCGCTGTTATCGTTGACGTACAGAAGGCACGAGAGCTTGGGGATCTCAAAGAAAATGGGTACTATCAAGCTTCAAAAGCTAAATTGCGCTCTATTGATGCGCGTTTGATGCGCGCATCATATAACCTTAAGACTGCTAAGATTATTGAAGAGGGAGAATCAGATATAGTTGTGATCGGCAGTACGGTGACGCTTGCTAACAAAGAACGCGAGATGACATATCAATTTGTTGGTGATTTGGAAGCGGATCCGAGCGAGAAAAAATTGTCGCTTTTATCCCCTATTGGCAGAGCGGTTGAAGGGAAGAAAGTGGGAGATGAAGTGACGATTAACTTACCTACAGGCGATGTTAGTTATGTTATTAAGAAAGTGGCATAAGATTTTCTTGACGCTGTTGCGCAGAAATGTCGAACTGACTAGATTTTTTAATTTGATATAATGGTTTGATGAAGATTTTATCTACTCCTGGGTGGGGAGATTATAAGTTGTTGGATAGCGGGGATGGGTTGCGATTTGAGCGGTTTGGGAAATATAGGCTTGTTCGTCCTGATCCACAAATTATTTGGCGGCCAAAATTAGACCCAAAAGCATGGGCAAGTGTTGATGCGATATTTGATTCTGAAGGGAAAAAATGGATTGTTAAGACGAATGTTCCTGACAAATGGCTTCTTCGGTACAATGACATTTCATTTTATGCCAAGCTTTCCCCTTTCAAGCATACTGGGATTTTCCCTGAACAAATCTTACAATGGGATTGGATTACTGAGAGGCTGAAGTCAAGAAAAGGAAAATCAAACGTTTTAAATCTTTTTGGCTATACAGGCATCGCGAGTCTTGTCTGTGCTGCTGCGGGCGCATCTGTGACACATATCGATGCATCACGTCCGACAATTGGATGGGCGCGCGAAAATCAAGCTGCTTCTAAATTGACAGACAAACCCATTCGATGGATTTTGGAGGATGCGATAAAATTTGTTCAACGTGAAGTGAAACGAGGAGTAGATTATGATGCTATTATTATGGATCCTCCTATCTATGGGCATGGTCCAACAGGCGAAAAATGGGATTTTAATGAGTCTTTCCCCAAACTCTTATCACTTTGTCGAATGGTGTTATCTGATAAACCTTTATTCATTCTTATCAATGCCTATGCGATCTCGTCTTCTTCAGTCATGCTTGAAAATGTACTCGCGGATTATGTGTACGATTTAAATGGAACTATTGAGACCGGCGAACTGGCACTTGAGGAAAAATCAGCAGGAAGACTTCTTTCAACGGGTATCTTTGCACGTTGGTCAACTACATAACATGGGATTTTCACTAGAACCATTACTTCTTGCGCTCATTCCTGCATTATTATTTGGTATTGAAACGTTCTTTTTGACCAAAGCGAATCGTACAATGGAAGCGTTCAGAGTGCAATTTATTTTTCAGCTTATTGGAATTCCACTTTTGCTTGTGATACTCCCCTTTATTTCCCCAGAAAGAAATGGTAATTTACCATTAATCATAGGGCTTGGCGTCGGTGAAACATTTGTCTTTACACTTTACTTTTATGCACTTCGAATTGGAAAATTGGCAATTGTCGGAACGATTTTGCAAACATATATTGTAGTAACGGTATTTCTTGCAGTGGTTTTTCTTCACGAATCGTTCTCATTCTTTAAATTTATTGCAATCGCTGCGGTGGTTGTGGGTATAATCTTTCTTGGGTTTCATTTGCAAGATTTGAGAAAAACAAAGAAAGTGAATCTGTTTGTGGGTGTAGTTCCCGCTTTAATTGCTGCACTGGGTACAGGAGTTTATTTCTTTTTTGTGGGTATCTCCTCCAGAGCTAACGGGTGGTATTCGACTGCATTGGGAATTCGTATCATGATACCATTAACGATTGTCATAGTATTTCTTTTTCAACGAAAAAAATTAACACTTCTTTTTAAAGACATTGCTTGGAAATGGATTCTTCCAGGAGTAATTTGTGATGTTCTGGCATTTTCAATCTATAATTATGCATTTACTAGATACGAGGTTTCATATGTTACAGTTATCGGTGCTTCAGCACCAATCGTATCTACAGTGTTGGCAATACTGTATTTAAAAGAAAAACTTACCCTTTTTCAACTTGTTGGTTTTATCCTCGTAATTGTGGGAGTAATTTGTCTTAACCTTGTATAGTTTTTAAGAACAAACAACACATCTATACAATATATTATATATAGT
>JBEPUU010000123.1:0-4206 GCA_041691355.1 bacterium
CATCATTTGTCACAGAAGTAAAAGAGATATCATATGCATTGTCATCTTTATGAATTAAATAATGTTCTTCATAGTGTGTATAAGGTATCGCAGAGCGTGTGTAGAGATAATTAACAGCATCATAACCTTGAATAGTTATATTGGACACTTTTGTCATAACATCTCGGGATTGGGGATCATACGCCACAACTCCGGGGGTTACAGTAGATAATTGGTCAAACAGACTTTCACTATACGGTGATATTGTAATTGTCATCCACGTTCCTCCTGATAATGTATCAGTATAATTGTTATAAAAAGTCACTGAATTAGTTTGCCACTGATAGAATGTCCAGTTTTGTGGGTATCGTATCGAATAATTATATGTGTCGTTTGTATACTCTTTCACTTGTTGAGATGCCAAATAGTTATTTTGTTGTTGTTGAACAAAGGTGATCAATGGTTGATATTCTTTTATTAACAAAATCGAGATCAATACATAGTTGATAATTCCGAATACAATAAGGATTTTAAAAATGAAATGAATTTTTTGATCAGTATATTGGCTAATTTCATGTGGCTTCAGAGCGGATACATATCTTTTTCTAAGTAGAAACCCTAGAAACGTTCCAAGAGCGAGAGTGAAATAGATACCAATTGCCAACCCAAAATATAAATATGAAAGAATCAAATGCCATGTAAAAAAGCCGCAGATCAAATATAAAAGAATATACAAGAAAAGATACGATGCCGCTTTTGATTTAATGTATATTTTGGTGCGCTGTAGAGCGTGATAAAAGGGTAAATGATCGATAATGACGGTGAGGTATGTTTGGGGCATAAGAACGGATAATACAAAGAAACACACAAGCATGAAAAAGCCTGTGACAGATACAATAAACCAGTAAATGATAGAGCCACTCCAGGAGATTTGTAGAAGAGTGAATATATAGACAAGAACGAGTGAGACAATAATAAAGGCTACAAGAATCTCCAGCATGATAGCCAGTTCGAGGATAATAGGAAAACTAATCGATATACAGTGCCGAAGTACAAAAAGAATTCCTTTCCAAAGAGAAATTTTGTCACCTGATTCACGGCGGTCAATGCAATAATACAAAGCTGAAACACAGATGATGTCAAGCACGATAACCGGAATCAGCGCAAGACAAAAGGTAAATATGGAAGTTTGAAACCAGTTGAGTAAGATAATAGTTGTCGGAAAGGTGAGCGCGAAAACAAGAAAAATCTCTGAGTAACAGATGATGATAATTCTTACAATTTCCGCAAGCAGACCGAATAAAAGATTGAAAAACGGTATTTTTAAGAGAAAGCGAAAAATCGATTCCAGAATTTTTATAAAAAGGGAAAATCTAGGTGATTTTTTAAGTACAAAGTATGTTTTTCTACTTTTCTTTGCCAAATAGTGAATCAGTATGTTTAGAAAATAGAGAATATCTTTTACAAATTTTCCCGTTATGACTCTGTTATCAATATACTCAACAGATTTTGTGAGGAAGGCGTCGAAATTTTTGAAGAAGTTACTGATAGAATTCATCTCTCATCCATTGTTTCATCAAATGGAAAGAAGTGTCAAGATTTTGAGTTAATTCATAATTATCGAAATTCAGAATAATATATGCTATAAGTGAAATATGTGAGAGGGGGAGATTGTCGAGATGAAAATGTTTTCAGGACCGTACTAACTAATTCAGGATACGAATATGATGTTTAGTAAATCACATATTTGATACATCAACGTTGGTACAATTTTAAACCAAGAAAACCCCGCGGAAATAGTTCCTAGTGCTAAGTTAACAAGACTATTTTTTTAGAAGTTTTATGAATTCATCAAGGTGAAGATTTATAGGTTTCAGTATTCCGTTCCGTAGCGTACCTTTTTTAAGAATTTTATGATTTGGGACAGTTACGGTTTGTTTTATTCCTTCAACAACTTTTGTGAGTTTAATGTGACTTCCCCGTTGTCCTACAACGTTAAATCCAATTTTTTGCAGTGCTTTTATCGTTTCCTGACCGGAAACTTGAGGTAATTTACTCATTTATAGGGTAACGCTTACTGGAACCATGAACTGGTTGCGAGTTTCAGTTACCTCATCCTCAATCTCTTGCTTATCTTCATCTTCTAAATAAAGTGAAATTGCTTCTTTAATATTTGTCGTTGCTTCCTCAAAGGTTTCTCCTTGGGAAGTACAGCCAGGAAGTGCAGGTATCCAGACAGAAAAACCTCCCTCTTCCTCTTTTTGAAATAATGCGTTATATTCTAAAACTTTCTGCTTCATAAAGTAGATTTATTATAGCACTCCAGCCTATAAACACAAGTTTCCAAAATATAAAACCAAGAAAACCCCGCGGGTGCAGGGTTTTCTTCCCCGATCAAATCGGGACTGTGCTCCTTGAAGAATCATACTTCAAGGAAAATAAGATTAGGCTGAGCCAATCTTGTACATACCTGTGCCACATGTTGGACACTTAGCTTTAAGAGCTGGTTTGCCGTTCTTCATTGTAACCTTTTCAGGATTATCAACGTCTTTTTTAGCTCGACATTTTACGCAATACATTGATGCCATAGTTGCTCACCCCCTTCCATAAGTCTTTATAAATTCGAATTCCTAATTCAAGCTTAATTTTAATGATTATAAAAAAGCCGAATTAAGAGTTCTGCAACAATAATTGCTCCGCTAAGCAGAGCAGTTCTCATAAGATCTTTTCCTAAATAACCATATTCGCTTGTAGAAATACTTGCTGTTACAACGATGGGTTTCTTTTCTTTTTGATCGGGATGTGTAGCTCTATAATTTGTAGGAAGTGAAAACATCATTCCTTCACCAGCACTTTCTTTTTGTGCCACTTGGGTGCTAGCACTATCAGATGATCCCGTAAATTGTGTACTTTTTGGAACCAAACTCTGCTTCTTTTCGGACGAAATTTTTTGTTTACGTGTTTTTCTCTTTTTAGGCATGAATGAGCCTAGGTTACACTATTGACTTGATGCGTGTCAAGAGGTTAATATTGATTAAACAAAAAAGATGAAGCTAAAAGCTACATTTTTTTTTGGCAAAAATTCAATGATAACAGCAATTTTTTTACTTATCGTTATTCTATGGCTTGGTGCATTGACCTTTTATTTCCTGCGTTTAAAGAAAAATTATATGACCTTTGCACAGGGTACCAATCGTAAAAATTTGGACGAATTATTAAGCACTCTTGTCCACGGAGAGCAATCTGTAAAAGAAGATATTGCAAAGTTACGGGCGCGTTGTGATAGAATAGAAAAAGACGAAGGGTATCACATCCAGAAAATTGGTCTTCTGCGATTTAATCCTTTCAAAGATACAGGTGGCGATCAGAGTTTTATCTTGGCACTTCTGGATGCACATGATACAGGGATCGTTATAACAGCTTTATATTCACGTATGGGTACTCGGTGGTATACCAAGCGAGTGACAAACGGTAAGAGTAAAGAGCATGAGTTATCTGAAGAAGAGAAAAAGGCACTGCATATAGCTGCCGAACTGTATCCAAGTAGTTGAGTTTTCTGTATGAATAAGAAAGTACTTATCCTGCTCTCCATCATTGTTTTTCTCCTTTCTGCTGGAGTTTCTTATTTCGCTTTTTCCAAACATGCTACAGCTCAACAACAAGCAGCAGCTACCAATCCCGCAAGTTTAGGTAAAGTAAATAATGACTATCAAGCACTTGAATTTGATCCGAATCAGCCAAAGACAGAGACGTGTCCACTGACAGGAGTGAAGTACGGCAAAGACCAAGAAGCATGGTGGCAGTCACATGCTCCATTGGGTGTGATGATTGAAAATTCATTTGATGCACGCCCACAATCAGGTATTAATGGGGCAGATGTAACGTACGAAACACTTGCAGAAGGTGGAATTACTCGTACAATGAATGTCTTTTATTGTCAGGATGCCGGAATTGTCGGTCCTGTTCGTTCTGCGAGAACATATTTTCTGGACTGGATTTCTGAGTACGGTAGCAATCCTCTTTATACTCACGTCGGTGGTGCTAATACTCCCGGTCCTGCTAATGCACTTGGACAGATTGGTGATTATGGATGGAATAACTACAATGATCTGAATCAATTCTCAATAGGTTTTCCAGTCTTTTATCGTGATGAAACCCGTCAAGGACATGAAGTTGCGACTGAACATACTGTGTATGCAGTGACAACCAAATTATGGGCAATTGCCA
>JBEPUU010000124.1:0-4152 GCA_041691355.1 bacterium
GTCCATTTCCTTATAAAGCAACAAGAAAAAATGGGAAAGGTCTAGAACTTAAGCCTGGGGATATAATGAGACGATCTTCATACGTTGGTTTCCGTTCTGAAGGAAGGAAAAGGTAGAATCCTCACTCATTGCCTTTTTTCGGGAAATGTGCAAGAATTACTAAGAAAATGTACACCCCAAAATATTCCATCAACAATAAAATTCTCAGAAATATCGGTATTATCGAGGCTGCTCGCGAAGTGATTGATCATGCGCCCCTTCTTCCATATTACGAAAAAGAATTTCAAAAAGACGCAATGATAAGAAAAGTGCATCATGGAACTCATATCGAAGGAAATGAGCTGAATCTCGATCAAGCTGAAAAAGTAATTGAAGGACAAGAAGTAGTTGCCAGACAGCGTGATATTCAAGAAGTGATCAATTACCGACGTGTCATGGAGTTTATTGAAGAACGAAATACAAATCCCCTCGAAGGCGAGGCTCGCCAAAAGCGGCAGGAATTAAGGGTTGATGAGGAATTTATCAAAACGCTTCATACCATGACTGTTGATAAAATTCTTCCACCTGAACGATGCGGAGAATATCGAACAACTCAGGTGGTTGTGAAGAATAGTTTGACAGGAGAGGTAACATTTACGCCACCTGCTGCAATTGCTGTTCCCGTACAAGTTAATGAATTTGTTGACTTTATTAACAGTGTGGGCCCTGACGATATCCATCCTGTTCTCAAAAGTGGAGCAGTGCATTATGAGCTCGTCAGGATTCATCCATTTGTCGATGGGAACGGGCGTGTTTCGCGAGCGCTTTCAACCTGTATTTTGTTCCGAGAAGGCTATGATATCCGGAAATTTTTCTCACTTGAAGAATACTTTGATAGTGACGCGGAGGAATATTATCGTGCGCTTCAGAGTGTGGGGAAAAACGAAGGTGATCTGACTGAATGGCTTTCGTATTTTACGCAAGGTTTGGCAATTGAGTTATCAAAGATTAAAGATAAAATTGAAAAGATTTCAGTTGATGTAAAATTAAAAGAGCGACAAGGTGGTACGCCAATTCTTCTGTCAGAGAGGCAACTGAAGATTATTGAATACATTCAGAAAGTTGGATATTTGCAGAATAATGGGTTCAAACAGCTTTTCCCGATGGTTTCTGAGGATACGGTTCTTAATGAGCTTAAATACCTGATCAAGCATGGGTTGGTCAAAAAAACAGGTAGCACAAAAGGTGCGAAGTATATGAGGGTTTAGATATGAAATTTTCGTCATTAGCTACATATTTTGAAAAATTGGAAGGAACTTCATCTCGATTGGAGTTAATTCAGATATTGTCAGAGCTGTTCAATTCAAGTAATGAAGCTCAAGAGATCTCTGAAATCTGCTATCTCGTCCAGGGAAGAATTGCCCCATTTTATGAACCACTTGAGATTGGTATGGCTGATAAAATGGTCACACAATCGATTGCACAGGCGTACAAAATAGAGAGAGAAATTGTTTGGAAGTACTATCAAACAGTTGGAGATATGGGTCTTACTGCTCAATATTTTAGTAAAGAAGTAAGAATTAAGAAGCAAGAATTAATGGTTAGAGAAGTATTTGATTCATTAACAGACATTGCACACACATCTGGTGAAGGCTCTGTTGAAAAGAAGATCACAGCACTTTCCGAACTGCTCAAGTCTGTTGACTCACTTGCCTCAAAATTCTTAGTGCGAATCCCTCTGGGCAAATTGCGTCTCGGCATTGGTGACCCGACTATTCTTGATGCATTATTGACTGCAAAAATGGGTGAGAAGACTCAGCGAAAAATCGCAGAAGGCGCATATAATCGCACGTCTGATCTTGGATATATTGCCAAACACTTTTGGGATGATGGACTTGAAGCAGTGGAGAAGTTATCTGTGACTGTAGGACGCCCGATCCGGTCCGAACTCTGCGAGCGTTTGCCAAATCCTGATAAAGTCATCGAAAAGATGAAGGAAGTTGATGCTCAGTACAAATATGACGGATTTCGTGTTCAGATCCACAAAGATGGCGACAACGTTCGCATCTTTTCTCGCAATCTTGAGGAAACAACTCTTATGTTTCCCGAGCTAATTGAGGCAACCAAAAAACAAATCAAAGCAAAAAGCGTGATACTTGATGGAGAGGCAATTGCATACAATCCTACATCTGAGGAATTTCTTCCATTTCAAGAGACGACCAAACGTCGTCGCAAACACAACATCGAGGAAACAGCAAAGGAATTGCCACTCAAGGCATTTATCTTCGATATTTTGTATAAAAATGACAAGTCGCTCCTTGATGAGCCGTTGACAACGCGTTTGAAAATCTTGAAGGAAACGATTGATGGAGAAGAGACATTGATTCCTACTAAGTCTCAGGATATAAGTGACCCTAAGAAACTAACATTCCTTTTGGAAGATGCAATTAGTAAGGGTTTGGAGGGATTGGTTGTAAAAAAGCTTGATTCACCATATGAAGCAGGAGGCAGAAATTTCAATTGGGTTAAATTAAAAAGGCATTCCTCAGGAGAACTTCATGACACGATTGATTGTGTGATTTTGGGATATATCTTTGGGAAAGGCAAAAGAGCTGCGTTTGGAGCTGGAGCACTACTGGTCGGATTGTATGACAAAAAGAAAGATATATTTGTGACTGTCACAAGAATTGGGACAGGGCTTACTGATGATGAATGGAGAAGTATCAAGGAAAAAGCAAAAGGACTTGAAGTGGATCACAAACCAGCTCGAGTTGATTCACTCATAACCCCAAGCGTCTGGGTCAAGCCGGAACTCGTGATTGAAGTATTGGCAGACGAGATAACACGAAGCCCTTTACATACGGCGGGTGCTTCTATTAGCGAAGAGGGGATTAAAGAACCTGGATATGCGTTGCGTTTTCCGCGTTTGGTTTCATTTCGTGATACAGATAAAAAGGCAGAAGATGCAACAACGGTTGAGGAGTTGATTGAAATGTATAACGATCAAGGGAAGAAAGAGTAGTATTTTAATTTTTATCTGACTCGGGTTCAGCATCTGCTTGATAAACCACTCCAGCATCCTTAAGAAGACCTTGTAGCCTTTCAACTTCTTTAATTGCAGCAATTTTTGCAGCCTGTTCTTTTCTAAACTGCTCTTGCAATCCTAGTACAGCTCTTCTCAAGATAACCACTTCACTCCCTTGTGCACTTGGTTGTCCTGCAGTAGAAGGAGATCTATCAATTTCTCGATGCTTAGTGTCTGCAGTATCAGCGAGTGCGTTTTCAAGGTTTTGTATTGCAGATCGGATTTGTGTAGCAGGGGCTCTAAGTAAACTGTCTACTCTTCTATCCAAGAGGTCTCGTAGAGGTGATCCTGCTGGAATTTCTTTGAACCTTCTTCTTGCTGTCTTTACAGCCGCATCAGCCTCCTCGATAAGAAAAAACGCAGTAATATTTTTACTAAGAAATCTTTCTTCAGTAGGAGTTAATTTATCGCGCTTAACATGTTCTTTATATTCTTGTATTCGTTTATCTATTTTCATCTTACGATCTATTTCTTTTTTTTGTCTTTCTGGACTTTTTGCAGTAAGGATAGTTTGCATATATGGGTGAGAATATTGTGGATCCGTTAGCACGGTATAGATAAGATTAATTCGACTTGGGATAGTATTGCCAGCGCTTGCAAATGTATCACTGAGTTGACGTCTCATATCTATCTTAGTGGTTAAAGGTAATTTCGATTGTACGGGAGGAAGCTCGAGTAGACTCAGTATTTGTTTGTCACCTTCGCTTCTTCCACCTATACTTTCAACTTCTGGACCAACTAACAAAGATGCTTCCTCTCTTACGTACGAGCTTGCAAGTTTTGCTTCAGAAAGAACATTTTCCATGCCAACCATTGCAGTAGTAAGTTTTTCTTTTTCCGGTTCTGAATCAAACATATCTAATAGATATGCAGGTAGATTCTTATGGTATTTCGGGGAAAAGCGTTTTTCATCAGTCAAAACAAGTAGTGCAGCAAAGGCTGAATACTTGTCTGCCAGACGTTTTCCTACATGATTGGGCCATCCGGTAAGTAAATGGCTAATCGTTCGTTTTGTCTCGATTTCACCATGGGAATGAGTGTGTGGAATAACATTTATCCAGTATTGAGCCATTGAGAGTGTTGATTGG
>JBEPUU010000125.1:0-4125 GCA_041691355.1 bacterium
ATGACTTCATTTGGCAATAGCAGAATGCCTCGATTATGCTTTTGCAGGTCAGCCAGCTCCTTATCACTTCTATCACACGAAGGAACGTTCAGAGGATGCTCAGGCATTGTCTGCCAAAATGTACCCCATGTTCGATTGACTAATTCTGGAGTTAGCTCATGCATTACTTTATTATTATTCCATGCATCCTTATATTCCCCCATTGCAATGCTTAAGGGAGAAGTTTCCTCTTTAGAAGAAGGATATATTTGCTCAGATTTTGGAAAGGGAACATCAATCCCGTGCCTATGAACAATATCATCAAGTAATCGAGTTGCTGCCAATGCATTTTTGGGATCATTATGTTCTTTTAACCATCGTATGACATATTCCATCGACATATACGGAAGTCTAGCATACAAAAAAATTATATTCAATACTTATAGGATTAGATCTGTTTGAATTTAGTGAGGGATACTATTTCTTTTTTCATCACTACAGGAATCTCGTTGGCCAAATCAGATGCGTTAAAATAGTACCCGACTTTTTGAAAAAGTGCCTCCCCAGCTTTCTTATTGAAATATGATCCGGCGGCTGTTGCAAGAAATAAATCATTGTTACAGGCCAATGCTGCGATCAAACCTGCAAGCACATCACCTGTCCCACCTTTGGTCATTCCAGCATTCCCACCTGAAACAATAACTGTTTCGTTAGGTGAACAGATAATATCTTTTTCACCCTTCAAAAGAATAGTACAATGATATTTTTCTGCTACCTCTTTGACTTTTTCTTCCATAATTCCCATCTCCTGTCTCTTAATTCCTCCTTTGAACACACGCTCAAACTCTTCAGGATGCGGAGTTATAACGACATTGCCTTTCAGTTGTAAAAGCCATTCTGGATCCATCATTTGCAAAGCACCAGCATCAATCACCCATTTTTTCTTAGGATACTTTTTCAATAGATATTGTGTCAGATAATATGATTGCTCTCCCTCATCTTCCAAATTACTTATCTGCTTAATTCCTAATTCTTGATTCTTAATTCCTGATTCCGTCCGCATCATTCCTGGCCCGATCAATACTGTATCAGCTTCATCAATATAACTTTCAATATCATCTCGTGGCACGATAATTCCGCTATGAAACTCTTTCTTCAATTCATGAACAATTTCATTGTTCTCCTTTACTGAAGAATAAAAAACCATATCAACCACTTTACTAGCAATTGTTAGTGCCCACAGAGATGCTGCATGAAACAACTGAGAGCCACCAATAATCAGAAGCTTACCATTCTGACCTTTATGAGAGTTCGCAGGGGGGACATACAGTTTTTTTAATGCTTGTGGATTAAATTGTTGCATAGTGTTCAATCAAATTATTTACCCTCTAATTCTATCACAGCTGTTTCCTTTTCAATCGTTCCGAGAAATTCTTTATGTGTTGTTGTGATGATTGTTTGAAAATCATGAGCTAAATTCAACACAAGCTCAATATGCTCATTGTCCAACTCCGAAAAAATATCATCAAGAACGAGAAGCGGCTGTACCTGCAACTGCTCTTGTAGATAGGTAATCTGCGCATTTTTGAGTTCCAACGTCACAAGGCGTTGTTGACCTCGTGAACAAAAGTATCGTACATCTTCAAGCTCTTTTGAGACAGGATGCCATGATTGGATAATAATGTCATCACGCTGTGGACCAACAAGCGTCATACCCGCCCCCACTTCAGCATCCTTATATTGTAGTAATCGCTCAATTGACATAAGGCTTTTGTCATACACAAGCATGAAAGGAAATATTTTTTTCGTCTGTTGGTTAAGATAAGCAATAAAAGCTTCACGTTTTTGAGTAACAATAGTACCATTGGCAATAAGTAAATTGTCCCAGTAGGAAAATCGTTCTTCATCCCGTCTTCCACTCTTTTGAACAAATTCCAATAGTGCATTGCGTTGACGCAGTGCTTTCCCATATATCTGTAACGCAGAGGCATACTCAGCATCGGTTTGCTCCAACACCTCATCCAAAAACCTTCGTTTGTCCCCTGGTTGGCCTGATACAATAATCAAATCCAGTGGCGTAAAAAAAACTGTAGGAAGTCTGCCTGAAAAGCCCGAGCGATGTTTGGATACTCCATTTACCAGATATCGTTTTTGCAAAAAATCTTGTGGGCTCAGAGCAAGTGTAATTTCCAACTTTTCATCATCTTCTTCATCTGAAACAGTACCTCCGATGTGAGTCACAGATTTACCAAGCCCAATCACCTGCTTTTCTTTACTGGTTCGAAAGCTTTTACCACTCGATAAAAAGCTTATTGCCTCAACAAGATTAGTTTTTCCGCTGGCGTTGGGACCGACAATGACCGTAAAGTGAAGATCGAAAGGAAATGTTTTTTTTGTGTAACTGCGGAAATTTTGGAGAGTGATTTGTTTTAAATACATTTACCATTTATCATTTACCACTTTCCATTGAATTTAGCAATTATTAACGTAAAAATAAATGGTAAATGAAATTTGGAAAATGGAAAATGTTATTCTATCACTGTTCCTCTAAACGGTTTTCCTGAAAAATAGTTGTCAACATTTTCAAAATCTGAACCCATTACCACAACTTTTACACCTAACTCTTGTGCTTTTTTAGCAGCGATTGGGTCAAAGGGAGCATTAAGTCCAGGTGTCCATTTATCTCCTACTATTTCACGCATTTCATCCCACGAGAGTTTGTCCAGTGGTTTAGCATCTGGGAATTTTTTAGGATCTTTATCATACACTTGTTCTGTATTACTTAGGTTAAGTACTGTTTTGCCACCATAGTCTTCACAAAGAAGAATTGCACAATAGTCTGTCGACCATCCAGGCTTCCACCCTGATGCAATAACAACTGGTTCATAAACTTTTCGGATGATATCGTAGTGGCGGATAACTTTGGGATGTGCAATGTCGCGGAAGATAGTGCGGACGAGGTGAGCGTTGAGGGTTGTGCTATGAACGCCGAGCCAGTCCATATCCTCATGTGTTAGCTCGTGACCTACAGCTTCATGTCCTGCCTCAATATAGTGCCGTGCGGTTGCGCCGCCCCCTATAACCAAAAAAAACTGGCGCTTTGGATCTTTGGCCAGTTCTTCTCGAATAAAGTCATTGAGCTTCTTAAGGAACTCAGTAGCAATTCCTCCATTGGGGACAATTAATGAACCCCCAACAGAGATAATAATACGCTTTCTGCCTTGACTGTTCCCCATATTTTTTTCTTGTGTTATAGATTTAATCGTAACACAAATTCTCAAAACAAACAATTTAACTCTTTACAAATTTGACACCCTGATCCCGCAGAAAAACGGGACCAGAATGTCAACATGGCGTGGTTTTGTACTAGTGAGCTCTAAAACAAAATCCATTGCAAGTGTAAACTATTTTTTTTAAAATGTCAAGAGAGTCGTCGCATTTCGACAACATTTATGATATAGTATGATAGAGTCAAGAAATGAAGGAAGAATTGTGCTATAATTTTTTCATTATTTTATGCATAACCTTATTGATTATCTCAAAAAATTAGATCTTTCAGATGTTGAGGCCAAACTATACCTGACTCTCCTCCAAACAGGAGCAACAAGTGTCCGTGATCTTGCACAGACAATTGAGATCAAACGGACCACCGCTTATTTCTACATTGATCAACTTGTTGATAAAGGGCTTATTATGAAACTTGTAAAAGGCTCCAAAAAACTCGTCGCTGCAAACGAACCGGCAAATATACAACATCTTGTGGAAGAAAAGATCGCCTCTGCAAATGCTATACAGCAAGGCTTTCCTGATATCCTAAAAATACTCACTAATACCCTTCCGAAAGGAAATAATACTACAGAAGCCGAGATAATATATTATAAAGGGAAAAATGGTGTGAAAAAAATTTATGAAGAAATTTTACAAGCCAATGAGGTGAGGTCGTATGTAAATATAGAAGAAATAGCACAAGTATTTCCTGAAAATGTTCAACTATTTAACAATGCCTTCAAAAGAAATCCGGAAATGAAAATGTTTGAAATTGTAGAAAATTCTCCCGAAGCAAAAAACAGATTTAAAACGCAAAAGACATCACGCAACTATTTTTATAAATTTTTACCTGAAGACATGAAACTAACAGCACAGGAT
>JBEPUU010000126.1:0-4108 GCA_041691355.1 bacterium
AATCAACTCATTTCCCCACATAGTTCCGAACACTCTAGTTATTGTACCAAATTTCCCCATGCCAAGTACAATACATCGCTGCTTTTGTTCCATAAGTTTTACTTGTAAATGTAAAAGTCTTATTGCGTCGTTTTCGTTTTTACACAATGTGGAGATTTTATAAATAGTTGGTTTCTGTTCACCTATTTGTTTTGTAATTTCATTTAAATCATCGGGTGTCTTATCATAGTTGTGATATGAAATAATTGTTTTAACGTTTATTTTTTTAAGATACGCTAATTCGTCCTTTTCTGAAAGATCCAGATCAATAAAAGATTTTGAATTATCCAATAAATCAAGAATTTCTCTTTTTTTGTCCGAGGAAAGCCGAGGTTTTATATCACTCCCACGGTGAAACAATAAGATCAATTTATTTTGTAACATATATATCAGTTGATCAACAAATGCTTTATCAATATCTTTTATTGAGTCAAGCCAAATTTCTAGGTATTGATAGTCGTTTCGATATTTTGCAATAGAATCTAGTACCTCTTTTCTCGACTTTTTTATTATAGGCAAACAATAATTAATTTTCATTCTAAAACCTTTCTCATGGCTTCAATAGGTGCGTCATGTTCTGTATACAATTTAAATTGTGCAGCTCCTTGATGCAAAAGCATTTCAATGCCTGCAATTGTTTGAGCTCCTTGTTCTTTTGCGTCCTTCAAAAGTTGCGTCTCGGCTCCATAAACTATGTCAAAAACAATTTGATTTTTTGTTATGTATTCTTTTGGCACTAACACTTCATTTTTATTATGTAGTCCAACTGATGTTGTATTAATAATAATATCAGCTGATTGAATAGTGGTAATTTCATTAATTGAATACGCTACTCCATCAAATTCTTGTGCAAGTTCTTCTGCTTTTTCAAGCGTACGGTTATAAATAGTTAATTTTGCTTTTTTACTCGTTACAGCGTATGCAACTGCTCGAGCCGCGCCTCCTGCTCCAATAAGTCCGACAGTTTTATTTTCTAAATTTGTTATTTTCTCAAGAGGCGTAAGTATCCCTTGCCAATCGGTATTGTATCCAATGAGTTTGTTATGTTCATTAACAATTGTGTTTACAGCACCTATTTTTTTTGCTATGTCATCAATCTCATCAAGATATGGCATTACCCCAATTTTGTGTGGCATAGTACAACTGATACCGCGTATATTCATTGATCGAACACCTTTAATAAAATTCTCAATATCACTACTATTTACTCGACACGCGACATAGACATACTGATCATCGATTTGTAACGCTTCGTATCCTGCATTGTGCATTTGTGGCGATAGTGACTGTTCTATTGGGTCACCGATAACCATGCATATCTTTGTTTTTCCTTTTATTTTCATACTATTTCTAAAATTTCATCAACTATTTCTTCTACTGTTTTGTTATCTGTCGTAACGATACCATCTGCAGCGTTTTCATATAAATTTTTTCTTTCATTCCAAACTGTTTCCAATTCTTCGTGAAGAGTTTTTTTATTTGTTAGAGCTGGACGATTTTTATCTTCGCCAATTCTTTCGAGTAATGTCTCGATCGAAGTTTTTAAAAAAATAATTTTACTATTCTTTTTTAATGCATTAACATTTTTTTCTCTCAAAATTTCTCCACCACCTGTTGCAACCACAGCTTCAGTTATATGAGAAATCTTTTCTGCAATTTCTGATTCTTTGTCCCTAAAATATTCCCAATCATGTTTTTGTATGAGTTCTGGGATCGTCATTCCGACTTGTTCAACAAGCATCTTATCTAAGTCATAAAGAGATCGATTCAATTTTTTAGAAAGAAGTTTTGCAATTGTTGATTTACCGCTTCCTCTCATACCAATAAGTACAATTTTCATTTATTGATTTCTCCTTTCAATTCTTATTCCAATCTCTACCAATTTTTCCCAAAATTCAGGAAATGTTTTATTTACAACATCAGGGTCATTAATAATCATTCCATCGATTTTTGCTCCTGCGACTGCAAATGACATGGCTGTCCTTTGGTCCCCGTATGTATCAATAGTAGCAGCTTTTGGATCTCCACCATAAATTGTAAGCGAATCATATGTTGATTCGGTTGCCATTCCCATTTTGTTTAACTCGATTTCCGATGCCTTCAATCTATCTGTTTCTTTAACATGTAATGATTGCAAACCTTTAAGTATAGTTTTACCTTCTGCAAATGCTGCCAAAGTTGCGACTGTTTGCGCTTGATCTGGGAAATCAATCATATCAATAGCAACAGCATTTACCCCATTTCCGGCTATTATAATTTCATTTTCTCCCAATGTTATTATGTTCCCCATTTCTTGAAGAACAGAGATGAGTTTTTTATCTGCTTGCAGTGAATTAGGATTAAGGTTTTTTAATGTAAGTGTTGATTTAGTTAATGCAGCGATTGCGAGAAAATAACCAGCACTTGAGAAATCTCCTTCAACTGTATATTCTGAAACGTTATACATTTGATTAGAAGCAATTGTATATGTTTCATAGTTATTATTAATGACTTCTATTTCAAATTTTTTCATACCGTCTATTGTCATATCAATATATGGTTTTGAGATTTGTGTTCCATCAACGTGAAGCGTAAGTCCTCCGATTATAGGTGCAATCATAAATAATGCCGAAAAAAATTGGCTACTGACATCGCCTTTCATGTGAACAGAGTTTGAGGTTAGTTTGGAAGAAGAAATTTTTAACGGAGGATATCCTTCTTTCTCAATATATTCAATTTTTGCGCCAAGTTGTGTAAGTCCCTTTACCAATTCACCAATTGGACGTTTGTTAAGTCCTTCTTTGCCTTGAAAAATTTTTACTCCGGGGACTACACATAGAAGTGGTAAAAGAAATCGTATTACATTTGCAGAAAGGTTTGCATTGAGCTCATAATTTCCCTCTTTTACATCTTCAAAAGAATCTTTTACAACTATTGAATTGTTTGTTGATTGAATTTCTATCCCCAATGCCTTAAGACATTCAGTCATTGCGATCGTGTCATCGCTTCGTAGTGGGTTTTTAATTGTGACAGCATTGTTTGTCAGTGCTGCCATAAGAAGGGCACGATTTGTGTAACTTTTTGAACCAGGGATTTCAATCGTTTTGGTGATAGGTTTTTCCAATGGAATTAGTTTTATTTGTTTCATAATTCGGATAGTGTTTTTCTAATATCCTTTTCGCTAATAACTTGATTAATTACTCCTTCACCAATTTGCTTGAGTAGGGTAAAATTTATTTCACCGTTAGTATTCTTTTTATCTGATTTCATTTTTTCAATTAATCTATCAATTTCAAAATCAGGGAATGTTGTTGGAAGACCTACATTTTCCATTGAAGATATAATGATTTCAACTTCTTCTTTAGTAAGTAATCCTCGGCTATGTGATAATTGAGATTCAACAACTATCCCAATACTGACTGCCTCACCGTGTAATAACGGTTTATCAGTAGTGAGACATACTGCTTCAATTGCGTGACCAATTGTGTGGCCAAAGTTTAATAATTTTCTTTCCCCACTTTCTTTTTCATCTTTTTCTACAATTGCGGCTTTTATCTCACATGATTTTCTAATAATGTCAATCAATTCATCTTCACTAAAATCAAGAGGTTTTTTGCTGGTTACTTTATCAAAATAATTTTTATCTTTAATAATTCCGTGTTTAATTATTTCTGCAAACCCTGAGACGAATTCTCTATCTGGCAATGTTTTTAAAGTCATAACATCTATGATTACGGCATTTGGTTGATCAAATGTCCCGATAGGATTTTTAATATCAGCAAAATCAAAACCAGTTTTCCCTCCAACACTTTCATCAACTTGTGCAAGAACAGTTGTTGGAATATTTATAAAATCAATTCCTCGTTTATATGTAGATGCAGCAAAACCGCCGATATCACCAATGACACCACCACCAAGATTGATAAGAAGAGACTTTCTATCTGCATCTATGTCTAATAAATGTTTCCAAATTTTTTGTAATGATTCAATATTTTTTTCTTTTTCACCGGGTTCTAGAATAACTGATGTTGTATTTTTGGGCAACGAAATTAGTGCTGTATCCAAAAAATGTTGAGCTATATCTGTCTCT
>JBEPUU010000127.1:0-4098 GCA_041691355.1 bacterium
CTTTAAGACTCGTGTGTTTGCTCGTATTCAACCTGAACAGAAATTACGTTTAGTAACAGTACTCAAACAACTTGGCATTATCGTAGGGGTCACTGGAGACGGTGTGAATGACTCTCTTGCGTTAAAAAGAGCGGATGTCGGAATAGCAATGGGTGAAGGAGGAACTGATGTTGCAAAAGAAGCTGCAGATATTGTTCTTACGGATAATAATTTTGCAACGCTTATTAAAGCAATTGAAGAGGGAAGGATTATCTACAAAAATATTTTAAATGCTACTATGTATCTTGTTGCTGGAAATTTAGCTGAAATTTCGTTAGTTTTCTTTGCGACGCTTATCCATCTCCCACTTCCACTGTTGCCGACACAAATATTGTGGATCAATCTAATAACCGACAGTCTCCCTGCTCTCGCCCTTGCAACGGGAAGTAAAGACAGCTCCGTCCTCTCAAAAAATCCTCGAGATCCACATGTCTCGCTTTTGGATAGAGACAGAATTCTTATCATTGCCCTCATTGGATTTTCGATGGCAACTGCACTTCTCGCAATCTTCACCTTCTTACTAACTATCGTTCCTCAAGCTGTTGCACGAACTGTAGTCTTTAATTTACTTATCTATTTCCAGCTACTAACTGTCATCGGAATAGGCTGGCATTCGGTTAAAAGAGGCAATCGTTTTCTTATCTTCACAGTAGTTCTTATTTTTATTTTACAACTTATCGTAACATTTACGCCGTTCTTTCAAAATATTCTGCGGCTACAGATATGACTACTTTACTAACTTCTTCTTATATAACTTCAAAAACGTTGGGAATTGTGAATGGACAGGATCAGGCAGGGTTTCGAAACGAAACAACTTCACATCATCAAATTTATGTGGCTCGCCATTTTTAACTTTTTTTGGATCAATGAGTATCTTAAAATCCAACGCAACCCAATGATCAGGTTTACCCTCTCGCACCCGATGCACATCGCGGAAACCAAGATATTCATATGATAAAACATCTGTGCAATATTCCTCTTTTACTTCTTTTCTAATTGTATGTTCAACGGTATCACCAAATTCCAATCCGCCACCGCCAATATCCCATCTACCATGCTCATCTCTCGCATTATTATTGCGTTTGGACATGACAAAATTGCCTTTCCCATCATGGCAGAAATACACAATCGCAACACCTGTATAATCAATTCCTTTTATCATCGTCTTCTTCATACTCGTTACCAACTTCCCCCTCCTCCTCCACCAAAACCTCCACCTGATGATCCGCCGGAGAAACCACCGCTACTTGGAGGAGCAGAAGCCATTGCTGAAGAAAGTGAGTTTGAAAAATCAGTAACACTTCCTAAAAACACACCTGTTGCAAACGGTTGAGAGCCCACATACCAACTCGTTTGTGCTGGCCTGACTCCCATTTCCTCCATTTGCTTAGCAAATTTCTTTGTTAATCCAAAAACGATTGCGTACGGCAAAACTTCATTGAACATATTCTCCTTTTCAAAATACCTCTGTCGATATTTTTCAGCTTTGTTAATAAAAAGATAATATCCTTTTGAACGCCTATACAATTCTCTCCCATACGCGGTTTTACGCGGCATGTATCGATACATAATAAAAAATAACATGCTATCAACAATCAAACCCAACGCGACAAACAGTACTTCATCATTTGTAGAATTAACAATAAAAAAACCAGCTGCGAGCGCACCTAACAATATAGCAATCCAACGATATCTATCACGAGTTTTTTCAGGATCAAATGGAAAGAATTGTTTGGTAACAACTTCAGCATAGAGTGCTTCTTTCACCTCTTTAAGATCCGAGTAAAATGTGGTTTTTAAGCTCGAAAGCTTCACTTGCCTTCGTTTATAAAATAACTTATCAAGGAGTAATTGTTCATACGACAATAGCTCTATAACTTTTCCAGACGCTTTTGGAGTGCTCTTTGTTAACAGATAGTCTATCTTCCCAAACATCCACTTTTTTGGTACTTCCGTAATCGTCAGATAACCACGTGTTGCCAGATCAATAATGGTTGCAACAACATCAAGAGTATCTGCTCTCTCATCCATAAGAACACCAATTTCTGCCGGCCGCAAATGCTCAGGTGGAGTAAATTCCACAGAAATCGTTTCGTGTGCTCCTATAGGTTTGATGTGCCCTTTCTGATCTTTGGTACCAAAAAGATTCCCGGCAAACCAATAGTCCCTACCATATTTATACCAAAGTACAAAAAGAGCGATTACTCCGGCTAAAACAGTAGAAACAAATGGAGTATTTGTAGGCCACTGGATAAGTTTCTCCCAAAATGTCTTTGGTGGTTTAGCGGTAAGAAGCGGAACCAAATCTTTTTTATAATCAACAACTATTGTTAATCCTTCAGATGCGCTCAAGCTGAAAACTGTTGTAAATGACGCAGCAGTGGAATCAAAATTTGACTGACAGTGTGCAGGGGAACCTTTAGGTCCCTCATAGCAAGTGACTCTTGTCATACCTTCTCTGGGGAGTATCACTGTTGCTTCTGCCTTCTGGATTGGAACCAACCAATCATTGCCTGTAACATTCCAATACAGTTCATCTGTATCCGAAACTGCACGAAGCACGCCGATAACATCGTACTGAATGGTATAGACATTTCTTCCTGAAACCAAATTGTTCGGATCCCCGACTTTTATCTCTTCATATCCATTGATAAGTGAAGTCGTATACTTCGATGGAGAATTATTTTTCAACACACTAGTAACAGTTACAGAGGTGTAGACCTGCTTACCATTTTGGTCATACAGATACGGGATATCGCGATAAATTCCGTGTTCGGTTTGGTCGCGGAAATTTGCAGAAATCGTCTCAACGACATGGACCGCTCCAGATTTTTGAACAGAAATATGGGAATTGAAATTTTCTATAACCCAATTGTTAGAGGCTTGAGCCTTGTGAGGAACAATAAAAAGCAGTATCAAACCAATAAGTAGAATAACCACATGTTTCATTTCAAATTAATTTCTGTTGTTTATCATCTTGTTTCGGATATGAAAGTCCAATATGAATATATGCCGCTTCCGTTGCAACTCTACCACGAGAGGTACGTTTAAGAAAGCCAAGTTGCAATAAATAAGGCTCTACCAAATCTTCAAGTGTTCCGCTATCTTCCGATAGCGTTGCGGCAATTGTCTCTATACCGACAGGTCCGCCTGTATGTTTTTCGATAATTGATTTAAGAAATTTTATATCCAACTGGTCAAGTCCTTTTTGATCAACTTCTAGCATGGCAAGCGCTTCATTTGTTGCTTTTGGATCGATATGTCCTTCGCCTTTAACTTGAGCATAATCGCGAACTCGCTTCAATAATTTCAATGCAATACGCGGAGTGCCCCGTGCACGAAGAGCAATCTCAGAAATACTATCAGTATCGATCTCAATAGTTAATTTCTTCGCTGCTCCAGTAATGATATATTTTAGTTCTTCAGGTGAATAAAAATTCAATCGGTGAACAACTCCAAACCTATCTCTCAATGGCGCTGAAAGCATACCAGCACGTGTTGTTGTGCCGATAATCGTAAATTGAGGGAGATCAAGCCTCAATGTCCGAGCAGATGGACCTTTTCCAAGAACAATATCCAACGCATAATCCTCCATCGCAGGATACAATGTCTCTTCAACAACCTTATTCAACCGATGGATTTCATCAATAAAAAGAATGTCTCCCTTTTCAAGATTGGTGAGAATTGATGCCAAATCCCCAGATCGCTCAAGCGCGGGACCGGATGTTATGCGGATATTGGCACCCATTTCTTTTGCAATAATATGAGCAAGAGACGTCTTTCCGAGGCCTGGAGGCCCGTATAACAACACATGTTCCATTGCTTCTTTTCTTTTCCTTGCAGCTTCAATTGCTATTTGGAGAGATGTCTTTACTGCTGACTGTCCATGGAATTCTGACCAGGAACCGGCTCTAAGAGATGTGATAAGAATTTCCTCTTCAGGATTTGGAACTTCTTCTTTTTTGTTTACCTTGATTGCATCACTCATACTTATTTACCTAAATATTTAAGAGCTAATTTTACTTTATCTTGAAGAGTATCACCTTTTCCGTCCTGTCT
>JBEPUU010000128.1:0-4098 GCA_041691355.1 bacterium
CCACGGGTTCCAGCCATTCCTTGTGGCACTTCCAAATTCTTATAATTCTGTATCCACATATCTTGGACTGCTTGGTACTCTTCTTTGTTTACAGTCTGAACTGTGTTTGTTGTAGGAAGCGTTGTCGTGCCTGCTGCTCCCAGTTCTGGCATAACTGTAGTTGCAACTGATTCTCCTTGTTCTTTTGCAGCTGTCAATTTTTCACTGAGTTTCTCAATCTCATCAACTGACGTAGTATTCTTTGTGGCCAGGATTGAAGTTGCAAGATCATTTCCTTCTTTACTTGCCTTGGTCAACGATTCATGCAACTGTGTAAATCGTTTCTTATCTGCATCAGCAGTAGCAAGGGATGGATTCGCAATCTTGGTAAGGATAGATTTTGTTGTCTCGGTAGGTTTGCCTTGAGCCTTCAATGCTGCATTTAATAGGAAATCTGCTGTAGGATTACCCTGTTGTTTCTCAGTAAGCAATTTCTCTCGAATCTTTTCAAATTTCTCGCGCTCGGTAGTATTGGTGATCTTTGAAGGATTGGCAATATTACCAAGAACATTTTGCATTGTTTCGGTTTCTGCTTTTTTCGAAACGTCTTTTCTCAATGCACGAGTCTCAAACTGAGCGATATCTCGAAGCTTAGGAACTTTTACATTTACCATATTCAGTATTTCATTAGAAATCTGTGGCTGAGTGTAATTGGTTACATTATTAGTAGTTACATTCATTGTAGTTAACGGACTCTCGCTTTCTTCCTCGTCACTCGTTGATGAAGATCGGACTGGAGCGGTATTCTCTTCTGTCATTGTTGCAGACATTGTTTGAGCTGCTTGTGTAGTTTTTGTAGAGATACTGACTTTGTCATCTTCTTCGGTTACAAGAATCTTGGATACATCGTTCGCAGCATCCTGCTTAGCTTTCAGATACTCAATAATTTCTGTCTGCGAAAATCCTCCAACGAGTAAGAAGGGCAAAAGATTCGAGACCTGATCCATACCTTGTTGTACTTTATCTTGATCTTGTGAAGAAAGAAGTCCAATTGTCTCGTCAATACCTGCGATATCATCTTTAATCCAGTCTGCACGGGTTCCAGCCATTCCTTGTGGCACTTCCAAATTCTGATAGTTCTGTTTCCACATATCTCGAACTGCCTGGTAATCCTCTTTTTTGACTGTCTGCACACGGTTGACTGATGGCAAAGATGCCTGTTGTGACTGAGCGGACAATGCTGACAGTTCTGTTGCAAGCGGCTCGCCTTTAAGCTTGGCATCTTGAATCTTTTGCTGCAATGCTTCAATTTCCTGAACCGACGTCTTGTCACTTACCTTAAGAATAGAAGCTGCCAAAGTATTTCCTTGTGTGCTTGCCTTCTGTAATGTTTCATGCAATTTGTTAACTTTTTCTTTATTGATGACATTGCTTGCGGTACTATTTGGATTGGCAACTTCTTGCAAGACACTCTTAACATGTGTGGTAGATTGATTTTGCTGCACGACGTTGTTAACAGATTGAATAACGGAACTTTCTTTTGATTGGCTTAATTGCTCACGAATCTTATCAAGCTCTTTCACGGACGTGCTGTCACTTACCTGCAAAATGGAAGTGGCAAACGAATTGTTGTTAACTTTGCTCTCTCTTTGAAGATCATTGTGCAACTTGGTAAATTTTTCACGTTCTGCAGTATTGGTAATTGTGGAAGGATTTGCAATCTGTTTAAGAATAGAGCGTGTTTCCGATGATTCTTGTGATTTTTGTGCTGTTGAATTAATTGTCGAGATGACGGAAGATGCAGTCCTATCTCCTTGTGAAGCTGCAATTTTAAGCTGATCACGAATCTTTTCAATTTCAGAACTTGAAGATTTTTGATTAACAGATAGTAGACTTGACGCAAGTTGGCTGTTACTTTCTTTGCTTTGTTTCTGCAAGGTATCATGAAGTTTGGAAAGCTTGTCACGATTAACAACACTTGATGTATTTGTGGATGAGGAAGTTGATGCCGGATTAGCAATCTGGGAGAGCACATTTTTAATTTCATTTGTTGATGCCTGAACATTGCTTCGGGAGACATTATTGGCAGCATTCATAATAGAGCTTGCAACTTGATTGCCTCTCGAACTATTTTGCATAATCGTCTCTCGAACTTTTTCAATTTGAGTTCTTTCAATGGTATTGGTAACAACCACAGGGTTTGCTATTCTCACTAATTGTTCTGAGAATTTGCTAACCTCTTGTTGTCTTGATGTATCACGTGAAGTATATGCCGCATCAAATCGTGCAATATCACGCATGGTTGGAATTTTTATATTTGCAGTACTCAGAACTTGTGCATTAATGCTTGCTCCTGGGATAGTAACAGGCTGAGAAAAATTAGCTCTAAGTGTCCCAGCTTGAATATTGAGTTCTTTTGCTGCGCCAGTCGGGCCTGGTTTGAGATCAATCGGTATGGAGAATTTCTTCGCAAAAGGCAAACTAACAGCTGCCCCACCCTTGTCTGGTGATGGACCGGAACCTCCTCCACCGCCCCCACGACCAGCCATATTAACGAGCGTCTTCATAACAGCAGTATCACCGGGTGCAAAATTCTGTGCATAGTCCAGAAAGATCTGCAAGAGAATCCACGGCAGCAAAATCACAATCCACAACATAATAAGTGATACGACGTACAGAGCAAAAGTTTCTACCAAATTGACACTGTTGGTTGGTGAAACCACTTGTCTCGGACCTCCCAAAAGAATATTGACTGCAGTTGGATATTCAATTGAAGCCGCATTACCGATATTTGGATTTGAGAATACAAGCGGAATTTGATTTCTCCATAGGTAGACAAGCCCGTTCAGAAAAATCGCAAAAAGAGGCGCGTATAGAAGCCATCGGAAAAATTCACCAATCCAGATTTTTCCTGTGTTTCGTACAGGATAATAAAGAAGAAGGATTGGAAAGATCGGAGAAACAATAATAAAGAACCACAAAATAATCTTTCTGACCAAAAGAAGAAAAACCATAACAAAATACGTAAGTGCTGTTAATTTAGTCAATAACAATGAAATAAAAGCGGATTCTGCATATTTATCGCCGAGCAAACGCAAGCCTACAAAGTTGGTATAATCCCATCCGACATACAACAAATCTTTATCCGAAATACAATTGGGTGGACAAGCATTGTTAATGTTTGATCTAAGGAAAAAGCCTTGTATCAAATCAGTGAATTGATAGAAAAATTGGAGCAATGAATAGGAAAAGACGATAAGCAAAACAACTGCAATAAATCGTGGAATGAAACGCATTATAGTCAAGCTCTTGCCTCTGGTAATAATAATAACGATGGATGTTGCCAGAATAACGAGAAAAAGCATTGGTACGACAATGTAAAGAACAATAAGCGACCAATACTTTGCGATTGGATTATTACTGTTATCACATTGACCATTGGCAATCTGTTTTACACAAACCCAATTGTAATTCTGAAGAGTCCAGTCAAGGAAATCGCCTGATCGTCTTGCATTTTTACCAATAAAAGTTACTTCAGGATCAATAACCCAACGTGAATCAGTAGGAGTAGGTCCAGGCTGAACTGCGGGGGCTACTGGAGGCGGTGCGGGTTGTGCAAAAGTAGCAGGAGGAGTTACAAACAACGTAAGTAAAAATGCAAGGCTAAAAATAACAGGCAGAAATTTTTTCATATAATTAACTTAAAACATTAGTACTTTAACTAAATCCAGGCACGTGTAGAATATCTACCAACACGGTCTGAATAAAGACGTAGCCAAAGATCGCAAGTAATAGACCGGCAATCGCATAGTAAATATAACTTTTACCGATATTTACTCTGTACGGATCACCGCGAGATGTCATAATTGAATATCCCCCCCAAATGAGTGCAAGTAGAGCGACACCTGCAACAAACCCCAAGCCTACGCCATAGAATTTTTGGGCAAAGCCTACCGGATCATTCGGAAAACACCCAAAGTCTGTAGCGATTTCATTGGCAGCACACTGCATACATTAACGGTAGCATAGAAGAACAGCAAAAATCAAATAGCAAAGAGGACAATAATTAATAGAATCCCCGTCCTAAAGGACGGAGATTTTACTCCTACGTCATGATTC
>JBEPUU010000129.1:0-4094 GCA_041691355.1 bacterium
GTATAAGAGACAGCTCTCCGGATCGGTAAGTGGAGATAAAAAACGTCCATATGGCATTATTCTTGGATTTATTCTGAGTTTCACCTTCTTTACGCTTTTTCTGACAACAATAGTTCGACTGACTGGCATTCCGACAAATGCACTTAGGATTGTCGCAGGAGTTGTCCTAGTAGTATTTGGATTAAGTTTGCTCATCCCTAATATCCAAGTACTCATGGAAAAAGTGTTTACCAAACTCTCAGTCTTTGCACCCAAAGCAAACCCTAATGCAGGATTTTGGGGAGGATTTGTTATTGGACTTTCAATTGGTATTGTATGGACACCGTGTGTAGGACCAATCTTAGCCTCAGTTATTGCGCTTGCAGCTACGAGCAAAGTCACCGCCACAACATTTTTGATAACACTGACGTACTCTCTTGGCACAGCAATCCCAATGTTTCTTATTATGTATGGTGGACGAAATCTTCTTAAAAAAGCGCCGTGGCTTGTCAGCAATACGCCAAAAATCCAAAAAGCATTTGGAGTTCTTATGATCGTTTTTTCTCTTGCGATTTTTACGAACGTGGATCTACAAATTGAAGCATATCTCGCCTCAACTCCTTATGGAGCGAACCTGACTCAACTTGAGAATAATGGCGTGGTAACAAATCAGCTCAATACTCTTAAAGGAAAACAAGCAAATGGTACTACTGGAGATTCGAGTGCGTTATTCAATGCTAATACCCCTGCTCCCGATTTTGTTGGAATTACAAAATGGTTAAATACCGACAAGCCATTATCGATAAAAGACCTTCGAGGAAAAGTTGTCCTTGTAGATTTCTGGACATATACATGTATTAATTGTATCCGCACACTTCCCCATGTCACGAGTTGGTATGACAAATATAATAAGGACGGATTTGTTGTCATTGGTGTTCACACACCTGAATTTGAATTTGAACATGAAACCACCAATGTTGAGAACGCAATTAAACAATATAACATTCATTACCCTGTTGCTCAGGATAACGACTACGCTACATGGAATAATTACAACAATCAATATTGGCCAGCAGAATATTTGATTGATGCAAAAGGTGTGATAAGACGAACTGAATTTGGCGAAGGTAATTATGACCAAACAGAACTGGCAATCCAAACATTACTGAAACAGTCCGGAAAGAACGTTACGCAAAAGATTGACTCTATGAAGGACACAACGCCCCAAACCCAGATTTCACCGGAGACATATCTTGGCTCTGAGCGTATGCAATATTATTACCCAAGCTCGACTCTTCGGAATGGCACAAATACATATACATTATCTGATTCACTCTCACAAAATACCTTTAGTCTTGGCGGGCAGTGGACAATTAACACTGGCAATGCAGTTGCCGGTAAAGATGCAACACTTACATATAATTTCACAGCAAGCAATGTGTACCTTGTATTAAATCCAAGCTCTACCAAACAGTCCTCCCAAGTCAAAGTATTTCTTGATGGCAAAGCTGTTGACAGTTCAAATGAGGGAATTGACGTTAAAAATGGTGTTCTTACAGTTCCTACCGACCGACTCTATAACCTTATCAATCTCCATGGAAAAACAGAAAGCCATGTTCTCAAACTTGAATTTGACACACCAGGAACTCAAGGTTTTGCATTTACATTCGGTTAAGCGTGATAATCTTTTTGTGAATACCGTGAGATATAGTATGCTGCCATGATGAGCCCCATATGTGAAAATGCTTGAGGATAATTGCCAAGATATTCCCCTGTTTCTCCATCCATTTCTTCAGATAATAATCCTTGGTCATTAAGAGAGCGGATAAATGAATGAAAAAGATCGTGAGCTTTTTCTACTTCACCCAAAACAGCAAGCGCTGAAATATACCAAAAGGTACAGAGAAGAAATGCTCCCTCACCACGCGGTAATCCATCCTCAGTAAGATATCGATAGATAAATACCTCCTGATACGAAAGTTGTTGTGTTGTTTGTTCAATAATGTTTCTTGTTCGTTTATCGTGTTTGTCTAAAAATTGTAACAGGACAAAGAGAAAGTTTGTCGCGTCTTGATTATTTGTTTGCGTATGCTGTTTGAGTATTCCTTTCTCTTTGTCAAAACAGTGTTCCCAAATCCATGCCTCAATCTCAGATTCTAAAGATTGACACCATCCTACTTCTTCAGCAGTCATTCCCAGCTTTTCTGCCATTCGTACTGCACGATTGACTCCTACCCATGCCATGACTTTACTGTAGGCAAAATGATACTCTCCACTTCGCACTTCCCATATTCCCCTATCTTTTTTCTTCCACATGGTTTCAATTTGTTTGACCAGATTTAAAATCAACGCTTTTTCAATCTCCAAATTTTTAATCTCACGCTTATTTGCAAAATAATATGCATCAATTAAAGCGCCATAAACATCCAATTGAAACTGATTTACTGCATTATTGCCGATCCGGACAGGTTGCGAATCACGATAGCCGTTCAAATTTCTCAACACTTTTTCCTGTGGAACTGTATTCCCATCAATTGTGTACATGAGCGATACTTCAAAATTTTTCTCGGCTGATTTTTCTGCAATCGTTTGCAAAAAGGCAAAAAACCTCTCTGCTTCTTCCTTAAAGCCCAACACATGAAATGCATAAAGAGTAAACGTCGCATCTCTTATCCAGACATACCGATAATCCCAGTTACGTTGTCCTCCTATTTCCTCTGGCAATGATGTTGTCGGTGCTGCAACGATCGCGCCGGTCGGGAAAAACTGGAGGAGTTTTAGGGTAATTGCGGAGCGTTTCAAAACGTCTTCACAAAACGGGAAGAAATTCCCTTGAGACAGCCACTTTTCCCAAAACCGTGTAGTATGATCTTCAAGCCCCGATTCAAATGATGTCTCCTCGTACTCCTCATCCAAACGGACATACTCGAGTCTAATTTCACTAAGAACTCCCTGCTTAATTGGTAAAACAATCTCCGCCGACCCATTTTTCAAGGACACACATGCGTTTTCCGGTAAATACAAACGCAACGTAGCATTATCAACAAGGTCCACATCAATACTCTGTCTTTCTTTATCATACGAAAGCAAAGGAACAGTAGCACCATAAGCGGGTTTGGGAGAAAAATGGAGTGTTAGTTCAGCACTACCCTTAATACCCGTAATCTTTCTCACCAAATAGTGCTCGCGACAGGGAAATTTGGGCTGTGGCACCATAAAGTCTTTCAAAGAAATTTCAACAGTATTATTTTGCAATACAGTTTCAAGAATCGCTGTATCTTTAATATAGTAGGATTTTACCTCGTACCCGTCAGTTATCACTGTGAAGCTTCCGCCATTAGGATCAATAAGTTTGGCAAAAATACTAGGACTGTCAAAATGAGGTAAACATAACCAGTCAATCGATCCCTTTTGAGAAACGAGTGCAGCAGAATGGAGATCTCCAATAAGTGAATATTCTTTAATTGATGCACCAGTTTGGTTCTTCATTGATAGCTTCCGATAGTGTTTTCATACTTAACAAAACACTACATACTATGGTAGCATAGTTGCATGAGTGGAAGGCTGCCCAGATATTTCTTACTCTCTTTTCTTTCCTTTTGTTTCTTTACTGTCATATTTCAAACAATGGCTGATGCGCAAGAGACAACTACTCAATTGCAAAGTCCTTTGCCGACTCAATCCGTCCACTTCATTCCCACACCGACTATCTATACCCAGCCTTCTCTTGCACCTCTTAAAACAGTAAGTAAACCTATCTCATTCCCTTCTCCAACTCCTACTATTTATATAGCACAACCTCAACCAATCAACACTCCCGCTCCCATACAACAAACACCACAACCAACAAAACTACCCACAATTTCCCCAACTGATACACCCGTACCTACAACAATTCCAACTTCTGACTCCATAACACAAGGACCAACAGATATTGAGACATTATTTAGCAAATATAGTGGGATGTACAGCGTAAGTGAAGATGAATTGAAAAAAATTGCACAATGCGAATCAGGATTTAATACTGCCTCAGATACAGGAACATATGCGGGGATGTTTCAGTTTTCAGCATCCACATGGTCATCGGTAAGAACGCGTATGGCTGTCTCTTATAC
>JBEPUU010000130.1:0-4060 GCA_041691355.1 bacterium
GACAGTCCGTGCATAGGTGTATTGCAGATACGGACCAGAATTGCCTTCGAGAGAAATAGATTCATCTAAATCAAATGCAATGTCTTGATTGAGACTTACTTTCAAAAAAGAATACTTAACAGCAGCGACTGCAATTTGTTCAGCTACCTCATCTGCAATATCATATGATTCCAAAATCTTCTTTTTAGCTTCGTCGAGCAACCACTCACCCAAAATAACATTGCCAGTTCGACTGCTCATCTTGCCGTTTTTGAGTTTTACCCAACCATATGCCAAATGTTTTTCCTTCCCTTTTGTCTCTGGAAAAAGTTGTGCTAATGCTTCAAAAACTACCTGAAAATATCCTACCTGCTCAGGTCCAACGACATGAATAATCAGATCAGGATTTTTTTCAAATTGCAGTGGCCCGAGTCCCATTTCTTTCCCTTCATATGTTGGGTTTCCTTCACCAGTAATAAAAACTCGATCATGCAGTCCATATTGAGATCCAGGGAAAATAATTGCTCCATCACTTTTTTGGAAAATTCCTTCATCTAGTCCTTTTTCAACATTTGCCTTCCCCGACTCATACACTTCACTTTCAAAATAATAGCGATCAAAATGACTGCCTACTCTTTTATAAACTCCCTCAAAGTAATCAAGACTCCATTGTCTTGTAATTTCATAAACTTCTTTATATGGTTTGTATACTCCCCAATCATCATTATAAATAGACTTATTAATTTCTCTTATAGTTGCTGTATCTACTCCATTTTCTTCAAACAATTTACTCCCATTTGCATACGCTTTCCCAAGTAACGCCATGCGCTCTTTTATATCACGAACTTCTAATGCTTTTACTGTATTCAATATTCGCTCCTTCTCATCAGTTGAATCTTTTATTTCCAAACCTTGAGGATCGATATCTCCATTTCCTATTTGCATTGTTAATCCATGGAGAGTTTTTGCGATATGCATCCCCACATCTCCTTGATAATTCACTGGAATAACATCAAAACCTGTTGATGTAAGCAAACGAACGAGTGATTCACCTGTTGTGATATTTCGCAGGTGACCTATATGAAAGGCTTTATGAGTATTCGGATGAGCAAACTCGACCAGTATTTTTTGGCTTTTTGACTTAGAATGCTTATCAGAAGAATTCAAACTACTAATTAGTGTATCACTATTTATCCAAAAATTAATAAACCCAGGCTTTGCTACTCGGATTTCATTGAACATCCTAGATTCATTATTGTTCTTTGACAATTCTTCAACAATCTTCTCTGCCAATTCCATTGGATTTTTACCTACTTTTTTTGCAGCAATCAAAGCGACATTGGTGGCATAATCTCCATGTGCTGCATCCGCTGGATAATCGACTGATGGAATGATCTCGATACCAAGATCTTTAACGGCATGTGTCAGTTGTTCGATAAGTTGGGCTTTGAGTGTCATAGTATTTATCTAGTACCTCTAATTATACATTACTTTTTAGCTTTTATACATTAGTCGTTCAGCTTGACATTGAGGCTGAAAATGAGTATCATGCTTCGATGGAAAGATTATCAGGAGAACTAAGACGCGTAACTGGAACTTCTACACCAGGCAGCAGACGAAGAGGAGTACCTGGTGGAAGAGTGGCTGGAAATGTTGAAAGGGATTATGGTCTTAGAGGAGGCCCTAGAAAGACTAGATTGGCTCTACAGGCTGAACGACAACCAATACAATTCGTAGAATCGGCTGTGCAAGCACCAGAATCTGTAGGACCTGCTGGCTATGTTGTAGTTGATCTACAAAGGCTTCTCCCCGAAAATCGGCAAGAAGGCAGTAAATAAACTAATCTCCACTCAAGATAGATTCTGCTATTGCAATTCTCCAAAAATCCTGATACCTTAAAGATAATAATGAAAATTCTTATTATAGATGATGATCAATTGACTTCCACTACGTGGTCTATGGGTTTAAAAAATGCTGGTTTTGATGTCGTCAATGCAACCAACGGACAAGATGGCATTAATCAAGCAAAATCTCAAAAGCCTGATCTTATTCTCCTTGATCAAATCATGCCTGACATGCTTGGTAATGAGGTCTTGACCACTCTCAAGCAAGACCCTGAAACCTCCCCTATTCCGGTCATGTTAATCTCCAACTACAACGAAAATCAAATGATGAAAGATGCAATCTCACAAGGTGCGGTTGACTATATTCTGAAGTATCAAATTGAAACCAAAGATCTCGTTGATAAAGTCAAAACCCTCCTCAATCAAGTCACCAAAACAGATGCAAGCTCACCAACTCCAACACCAGATCCCACACCTACTGCTACACCCGCACCCGCGTCAATAGATACGCCCGGTGACAACAACCCCACCGGCTCTGCGTAATGAGTCATGAGCGAAACTGCCCAGCTATACCAAAAACTTCTTAACGACGCAATTCGAAAGCAAATGACGATCCTCGGTCCTCAGATTACACTTATGAAAGTGAGAAACGTCACAGGCCTTACAGTCACCGATGCAGGCGCGGTTGCAACACTTGATACCAATGCCGAAGATGTTGTGACACGCTTTCTTGAAGAATTCCGAGATATTTCCTCTCCTCTTGTCAGAAAAACAATGCAGCCACTTCTCAGTGCTATTGGCCCGACCCTTGCACAAGCATCCGAACAACCCAAACCTGAAACAATCCAAGGAGGAATTACATCAACAAACTCAGCTAATCAGAAGGTCTGAGTGTTATGAAATATCTATGTTACTAATCATTATTTCAATCATTGCTATTGCCGCAACCATCATCTTTGGTGTTGTTGCGATTATCTACTCTATCCGAGAAGAAAAAGCTATTAAAGAACTTGTTGATAACGAACTCAAACAGAAGCAACGACTTTTTGAAATCACCATGATGAAAGAGATCCAGGATCGTATCGGATATTCATTGGAGACAGGGAAAGTTGTTGATGTCATTGTGGGAAGTCTTGATGCTCTTCTAAGTTATTCTACTGTTTCATCACTCGTTTTGGAAGACAATTTGCTTAAATTCTCAAGTCATGTCAAAGAACCTGTAAGTAGACAATATATAGAGACAGTCAAAATTGCGATGCTCCAATCCTATGCGGCAATTGAAGCAACGAGTATTCCAATGAGAGATGATGGAAGCGTTCTAGGAGTTGCGCTTGATGATCTTAATCATGCACGGCCAATTTCTTTTTTCCATATTCCATTTATTGTTAACGACAAAGTTGTCAGTATCATAAGCGTTTCTTCCACAAAACCTAATAACTTCACAGATGCAGAAATGACAACCCTGTATAAAATAGCTGCTCAAGCATCCGAAGCACTTTCACGACTTGAGAATATTCTCACTGTTGAAAAGGGTAAATTAATGGCAATGATTGGAAGTCTAGCTGATGGATTATTTATGGTTGATGTCGTCGGTCAGTTGGCTGTTATTAATGATGCAGCCAAAGATTTCCTGGGAATTCCCAAAGATAACCCATCAACAATCGATCTTCTTAGTGCTCTCCCCAACAGCTATGATTTTTCAAGCAAAATTCAGAGAGCAATTAATCACAAGCGCGTGATTGAAGAAAAAGAAGTTCCAATTGATCAGAAAATTTTTCAGATTTTTATAACACCAGTTTTTGATGACAGTATCACAACAGAGAAAAAAGTTATCGGAGTCTCAGTCCTCCTCCACGACATTACTCTTGAAAAATCAGTTGCAAAGATGAAAGAAGACTTCACAAACGTCATGGTTCACGAACTGCGAAGTCCGTTAACTGCTATCAAGGCAAGTTCTGAGCTCATTCTGAATCCCCCAGGTCCAATTGCCGAAGATGAGAAAAACAAAATCATTGGGCTTATTGCACAACAGTCAAGAAAAATGCTTGATGAAGTTGCGCTGATTCTCGATGCAGCGAAATTGGAAGCTGGACTCTTTACAATTCAAAAAATTCCTGGCGATCTCAAACAACTTATTAACGAGCGTATCCAAATCTTCCAGGCACAATCACATGAGAAATTCATCAACTTGGTTGTTGATGTAGATCCGTCAATTCCGATGTTCAATTTCGATCCTG
>JBEPUU010000131.1:0-4055 GCA_041691355.1 bacterium
ACAGGCTTTGCATAGTTGTAGTATGATTATATACAAAAATCGAATTAAATTATGCTTGACAATTATGTAAAGATTGTTATAACATTGTTATAATATTTTGAGCTTTTATGAAACGAAAAATTGTAAAAATCGGTAATGCCCTAGGTGTCACTTTACCACAAGAAATCCGCGAAGATGCGGGGTTGAAGTTGGGGGATAGTGTATCTGTTGGTATCCAAAATAATGCGGTTTTGCTTTCTCCTATACGAAAGAAAAAGAAGATTGGTGGAGTTGATGCGAAGTTTATGAAACTAGTAGATGATTTTATCAATGAGCATGAAGATGTCCTTGAGGAGCTTGCCAAACGGTGAAATACTTGTCGCCGCAACAAATTTTGGCGATTCATGATCAGCTCGTTAGGAGATTTGGTGGTTCGCTTGGACTGCGTGATATCGGGTTACTTGAATCAGGTGCAGCTCGACCTCAAGCAAGTTTTGACGGACAATATCTTTACTCGACCATTTTTGAAATGGCTGCAGCGTTGTTGCATTCATTATTAAAAAATCATCCGTTTGTGGATGGAAATAAGCGCACAGCTTTAACTTCAACAGGCATTTTTTTAAAACTTAATGGATACAAACTCGTCAATAAGCATAAAGAAGAATTGGAGTTTGCTTTACAAGTAGAAAACGAAAGCATATCTTTGAAAGAAATTGCTGAATGGCTACAGAAGAATTCTAAGAAAGTAACATAGAATATTTAGTTATACTTTGAAGTGCTTAAATGACTTGTTATTGTTTCTTTATATTTAATAAGAAGAATTGCTCCAATTAAAGAGAAGAGTATACAACTGATCCATGGGAGACTTGGATGGAATTGATACAAAAATGCGGCGAGAAGTGGTGCTATCATGCGAGCGACTGACTGCATTGATTGACTTGCGCCTTGAACTCTTCCTTGTTCTTGCGGACCTGCTACTCCTGAGAGAATTCCACCAAATGAAGGCTCAAAAAGTCCACTACCAACAGCATATATTATAATGTATGCAAATGCTAAAAAGACATAAGGGAATATAGGAATGAGAGCATTGATGAAGTATGATATTGCTGTCAATAAAAATCCTCCAAGGACGAGTTTGATTGGTCCAAATTTAGGTAACAGTTTTCCAGTTAAAAATCCTTGAGTGAACATGTCTCCGACTCCCAATACAAGGAAATAAAATCCTATATTACCAGGTGTCCAATGCAATATGTCTTTAAAAAAGACAGTAATAATACTTGTTAATTCTGAAAATGCAAAAAAGTAAAAGAAGCCAATGAGCATTAAGGTTTTTAATATATTATTCTTCATAATATATTGCAATTGTATGAAAGGATTTAAATGACGAAGCGAGAAATCGACCATACGATGTTTTTTATCCAGACTTTCAGGTAAAACAAAATATCCATATAGCATATTAAGGATGGTAAGTCCTGCTGCCAAAAAGACAGGTGCAGAAAGTGAAATACCCGAGACAAGCCCTCCAATTGTAGGACCGATGATAAAACCAAATCCGATTGTCGCGCCAATAACTCCATAATATTTTCCCCGATCCTTAGGTTCTGTAACATCGGCGACATAGGCAAGCACTGTGCTAATATCTCCACCGGTAATTCCATCGATTGCTCTTGCAATAAAAAGGACCGTGAGACTCCCACCGATTCCGAACAAAATATATCCAATAGCCGAACCAAGAAGACAAAGTAGTAACACGGGCCGTCTTCCATATTTATCACTCAACGCTCCTAGAACCGGAGCCGCAAAAAATTGACAGAAAGAATAGAGCGAGACGAGAAGTCCTACATACAAAGCGATTGCATTTGCATTGTGTTGCCCTACATAATTTCCTACGATAAAGGGGATGACCGGAATAATAACACCAATCCCCATAATTGATAAAAATCCTGTGAAGAGAATGAAAAGAAATGGTTTATTTTTAAATACCGATTTATCCATCTGATAATTGTACGGTTTTTAGGTAGGAGATTGCAAGGAAAAGGATAGCCTTGAATAAGGAAGTTTTAGAAAAGAAAAACCCATAGTATTATTGACATAGAGCTAATTATATTCTATAATTCTCTTATGTTACAGTTCTTAAGTAGTAAAACGAGGGTATCAGCCTTAATCCCTGTGAGGGGGGTATTTTTGGCTGGTCTTATTATGCAGCAAGGACTCACAAACAAATAAAAAATAGTTAAGTAATTTTTACTATCCAGTGACCAGCCAAATGGCTGGTTTTTTTGTGGGAAAGAAGGTAAAAATGAAAAACTATGATAATTATGATGAAAAAAGAAAAGAACAACAGTGGAAGAATGAACAAAATGCAGGAGGATTCAGGTGCTCTCATTGTAAGCAGTGGGTTGTTATCAATCAGTTTATGGGAACAGCAAATCGTAATCATTGCAGTTTTTGTTTGTGGTCAAAACACGTAGACGAGAAAAAGGGTGATAGAAAAGCTACATGCCAAGCTGGTATGAAGCCGATTGGTTTGACATTCAAACATGAGGGATATGGCGAGCAGGGTGAAGTTATGCTCATCCATATGTGTTCTGTTTGTGAAAAACTTTCAATTAACAGAATTGCAGGGGACGATTTTACTGATGAAATTACTGATATATTTGAACAATCTAAGAATCTTTATGATGAGTTGAAAATAAGACTCTTAGCTGAGGATATTCAATTATTGTTAAAAAGCGATAAGCAAGAATTGTACATTCAGCTTTTTGGTAAATAATTAAACTCAATTCAAATTCATATGCTATACTCTTTTGATGAATAAAATTGTTACGTCAGACAAGATATATATTTCACAATCAAAAATGCAAAATGCTGGGAGGGGAGTTTTTGCAAAAATAGCTATTAAAAAAGGTGAGATTATTGAGAGATGTCCTGTTATTGAAATTCCGGAACATGATACGGCAAATCTCGGAGAGAGTATGCTTGTTACATATTTTTATTTTTTTGGTAAAAAAAGGGAACGAACAAATGTCGTATTAGGCTTCGGGTCAATCTATAATCACACATATATACCGAATGCCACGTATAAGGAAGAGCAAAAAGAAGTGGCAGTGGATTTTATAGCTCTCAAAGATATTACAAAAGACGAGGAAATCACTGTTAATTATGGTCAAGGAAATCAAGAAGATACAAGTCCGTTGTGGTTTGATGTTTCATCTCCCTCGAAGTAACTGCTAGCTTTTTTTGTGTTTTTGATACGATCCAATTGCTAATGCAACAGCAGCGAAGAAAATCGCAATATCACGAAATACAATATCAATAGCTGATAAATTTGTGACAATTATTCCAAAAAGAGAAAGTGCAGCGAGTGATGCTGAATACACTTTTTTCCATCCGCTAATCAACCAGACACTTAAGACGACTTCAAAAATTGAAAAACCCATAAGTAGAATTGCATGGGGAAGAGAATTTCTTAAAATTTGCGGAAAGAACCAAATCCAGTCCTTGGGGTAAAGCGTTGTCGCAACAGCAGCATATAAAAAAGTACTTGAGATACCTATGCGAAGAAGAATACTTACAACTTTTCCATTATTCATCTATTATTACTGTATGGTAAATAATTCTCTTGGTCAAGTGGTAGTACAAAAAAATAGATGAGGATGGTACTATATATATAGGTTCCAAGTTTAGGAAGTACATTTTTAATGTAGGAAGGGGCGCCGAAAGGCTTTAAAGCCATTTCAGCATCCACAATTATAATTTAATAATCAAGGGAGGGGATGAGTAGATATGACACCAAAAGAAATTGTTCAACAATATTATGATAATCTCGCTCAAAAGAATGATAAATGGCAGACTTTGTTTGCCGATGATATCACGTTTTCCGACTCAGGAATGAATATAAACGAAGCAGGAAGGGACGCTGTAACTAATTCATTTAACCAATTTCTCAAATCAGTTGAAGACATAAGAGTAAGATTGATGATTACAGAGAATGAAAGAGTTTGTGCCATTGTAAGTTATGATTTTGTAAATCCTCATGAGGACAAACTTAATCAAGATGTTGCAGAAGTTTGGCA
>JBEPUU010000132.1:0-4038 GCA_041691355.1 bacterium
CTATTGTATTGTCCCGCAATAAAGTCGAACCCTTGTGGTTTTTTAAAATAAAATGAATATGTATTTCTTGTAATTTTATTTTTTTTGATAAACGTTATCGTATACAGTTGTGCTGTAATCATAAGTTGAAAGGCATATAGTTCTTACATGTATTTGTGTAAAAAGCTTTTATGATAATATCAGAATTATCATTTTACGTCACAACAATTATTTTTACTTTTTATGAAATTACTAAAACGTATACATATACTCTGGAATAAATCATCACGAAAAACTCGTCAACGAATAAGTATTCTTCTTGGCACCCTCTTTCTTTTCAATATGTTAGTTTGGATATTTGGATTTGCCTTTTCTCATATCCATCCTTTACTCTTGGGACTTTTTGTAATAGCGTACGGCCTCGGATTTCGTCATGCGGTTGATGCAGATCATATTGCAGCAATTGACAATACTACTCGAAAGCTCATGATGGATGGTAAAAAACCTGTTGCTGTTGGTTTATTTTTCTCACTGGGGCATTCAACCATTGTTATTATTTTATCTATTTTAGTGGCATTATCTAGTCTGTTTATCAAACATTCACTACCGGCCTTGCAATCAACCGGCACAATAATTGGTACATCAGTATCGAGTTTCTTTTTATTACTTATTGGCTTTATCAATCTTATCGCTTTTCTAGACATCCTGCGTGTTTTCAAAGGTGTTACTAAAGGCAGAAAATATAAAGAAAAACTTAACGATAATTATTTCCAAACAGGAGGATTTCTTTCGCGAATTTTCAAACCAATCCTCAAAACCGTAACAAGTAGTTGGCATATGTATTTTGTTGGATTTTTATTTGGTTTAGGGTTTGATACTGCAAGTGAAGTTGGATTATTGAGTATATCGGCTGCAAGTAGTACGACAGGAATTTCATTTGGTGAAATTTTGTTGCTGCCTTTGGCATTTACTGCCGGGATGGTTCTTATTGATACGCTTGATAGTCTGCTTATGCTCGGCGCATATGGATGGGCATATGTGCAGCCGGTAAGAAAGTTGTATTATAATCTCAATATCACACTGGTTTCTGTTATTGTTGCTTTATTTATCGGTGGTATAGAGGGAATACAACTTTTATCATCACAATTCAAATTTCACAACGAATTTTCCCAGTTGATAAATTCAATTGATCTTGGCAAACTTGGTTATATAACTATTTTCATTTTTATTATTTCGTGGATAATTTCAGCATGTATTTACAAAATTCGGAGATATGATTCGATTTTAGTTGAATAGAAGAGATTTTGTAATTAGATTTAAATATCTAGGGATGCGAGGTGAGGATATGAATAAAAAAGTAATTATAAGTGTCATCGTCATTATCATTCTTGTTGGCGGTTTGTTTGTTTTAAAAAATAAGCAGAGTAGCATGGATCAGATGAACGGCACTCAAATGCAAAAAAGTCAGACAATTGTTACAAAACTAGATGGTAAAAATGCGGTTGCTATCAAGAATTTTGCTTATTCGCCGGCAACAATAACAGTAAAAGCTGGACAAAGTATAACCTGGACCAATCAAGATAGTGCTGGTCATAGTGCAACGGCTGATGATAACAGTTGGGATACAGGAGTTTTGCCACAAGGGCAATCCAAAGCGTTACAATTTAACAAAAAAGGAACGTTTACCTATCACTGTAGTGTTCATCCTGATATGAAAGCAACAGTTATTGTTCAGTAGTTATTCTTGAAATGGTGTGGCACGGTTCCAGTCAGTTTCAAATGTTGAGCTAAGAGTTTGAAGATCATTTTGTTGTGTGAGGATAATTCCCAATTCTCGTCCATACTTTGTTGTGAAAAATTGATAGAACCGATATATGCCTTCGTATTATCGGACAGAATCATTTTAGCATGCATATACGGCGAGGAAATTGTTCTGACCTGTGCCCCTGCTGCTGTGAGCTGTTCCAATGCAGTTTTGTTTGATTCTAGCTGAGATATAGTCGGTACAATCAATCTTATTGTAAGATTTTTTGCTTTATCAGACATTACTTGTATAAGTTGTTTGTCATTAATATCTTCTGTCTCGGCATCAATTAAATTTGTTGCTCCATTGATAAGCGTTGTGAGTGCGGGGCGAGAATTGTCAGGACTTTCAATAAGGCTTGTATTTTGCGGTGGAGAAAAAGATTTTCTTTCCCAATCATCAATAAAAATCGTTCGAACTTCTGTAACATCAGGTGGATTGGTATCTAAAATATCATACTCTCGATTTTTGGTAAATGCGGAAGCGGTCAAATTTTGACTTAAGACAAATGTCTCGCTCCCGTCAATAGTAACTGATTTCTCATGCGTGAGTGCAAAAGATGGATTACTCCATTCGGTTGAAACACCATCTGTATCCAATTCTAGTTTGGTTTTGGGATTAAGCTTACCGCCGCCGAAAGGGTGTTGTTCAAGCATAACTTTTACATCAACTCCACGGGAATGTGTATCTTCCTACGCAGTGATTATTTGTTTGTCTGAGAGCAAATATACTTCAACTAAAATTTCACGTTTGGCAGAATTTATCGCATCAAGCAATGGCTGATGTCCTGCTTCTGGTTGAACATAGAGAACAAGGTTGGTGCTTACGCCAAGGACATTTAATTTCGATGGGTGAGATTGTTGATGAACGAAAAAATACCAACCATACACAAGGAGAATGAGGATCAGTATGGGGAGATTCTTTTTAAGAAACATGAATTGATTATAAAGAATAGAGGAGGGCTTAGAAAGAACATTTTAAATAATTCTTACAAATTCTATAATAGATATGTTTTACTATTATAAGTATGTTACAAGCAAAAGCAGCTTTTAGTGGGTTTTCAGTTGATGATTTGGACAAAGCAAAAGAATTCTATACTCAAACGCTTGGTTTAGAAATCGATAATGAAGAAATGGGGCTTACACTTAGTCTACCTGGTGGTGGTAAGATTTTCATCTACCCAAAAGATGATCATAAGTCAGCCACGTTTACGATTTTGAATTTCGTTGTTGATGATATTGATAAAGCGATTGATGAACTCACAAAAAATGGTGTGGAGTTTGAAAAATATGAAGGTTTTCATCAAGATGAAAAGGGAATTTCACGAGGAATTGCTGCCAGACAAGGCCCAGATATAGCATGGTTTAAAGACCCCGCAGATAATATCCTCTCTGTATTGCAGGAAAAATAACAATTCTCTATGAATAACGTCATGTATTTTGAAATTCAGGCAGATGATCCTGAAAAAGCGCGAGCATTTTATGCTGCAATTTTTAATTGGACATTTGAAAAGCAAGAAGGCTTACCAATTGAGTATTGGACAATTAAAACAGAAGGCATTAATGGCGGACTATTAAAACGTCCGGCTCCGGTTCCATCTACACCAAGCGGAACCAATGCATATGTTTGTTCCATGGAAGTAGAAGACTTTGACGCAATTGCTGATAACATTTTAAACAATGGTGGGAAAGTTGCGATGGAAAAATTTGCAGTTCCCGGAAAATGTTGGCAGGGGTATTTTCTTGATAGGGAAGGTAACACATTTGGACTATTTGAAGTTGATGAAAATGCCTCATAAGATTTTTCAATAAATAAAATTTTATCCATTTATTTACCTAGCTCTTTCTTTACATACACGAAATTTGAGGTATAATGATACCCATAGTAATGTAATAAAAGATATGAAACAAATTTCAATAATTATTCCTATCAATCAAAGTATCAACTATAATTCCAGAAAAGAATTTTCGGTTACCAAAATTACAGAAGCGTTTGGGCAAATAGATCATGATTTGCGTATGCAGGGTATAGATTACGAAATCATATTGATGACGGATAGTTCAACAACTATTACACTTCAGGATTTTCAGATATTCCCCTCATCGTTACAGTTGAAATTTTATCGAGAAGACATGCAAAAAACGACGAGCGATCTTACAATCACTGGGATATCTCTTGCACAATATGATTACATCGGCATTTTAGGTGCTGCGCCGGAATATTTACTTGAAATTTTCAGACAAACACTCTCAGAT
>JBEPUU010000133.1:0-4015 GCA_041691355.1 bacterium
CGTCCGATTCAAGTGATGGTTGATGAGCAGAATCAATTTGTCTCCGATGCGTCCCATGAACTGCGCACTCCGATCGCAACACTTCGTGCCGAAATGGAGGCGACACTTCTTGAAAAGCATTTGGGTGATAGAGAGGCACGTGCGTTAGTTAAAAGCAATCTCGAAGAATTAAGTAAATTACAAGAGTTGGCAAATAGTTTGTTACAGCTTGCCTATGGAGATGATAAAACCAGTGTTGCGACTGATATTATTTCTTTGGATGATGTCATACAAACTGCATATAAAAAAGTTGCACCGATTGCAAATAAAAAACATATTACCTTTGTTGTCCCTCGGATTTCAGGAAAAGTGAAGGGAGATAAGAACAGTTTGATAGAAGTTTTTGTTAATTTATTTGATAATGCAATTAAATACAGTCCTGCCAAAACACACGTAACAGTTCTATCAAAAATTAAAAAACATACTGGAATTATAACTGTGAAAGATGAAGGAATTGGAATAGCAGTTGAAGATGTATCACACATTTTTGACCGCTTTTATCGCGCAGACAAATCGCGTTCGGGAGTAGATGGTCATGGACTTGGTCTTTCGATTGCAAAAAAAATTGTCATAGCACATAACGCTTCAATTGATGTAACGAGCACAATTCATGGTGGTACTAATTTTATTCTCACATTTCCTCTAGTAGGGTAAAGCGTTTTTTAAGAATACTTCGTTATACTCTCCACATGAACAAAAGAATGTTTGTAACGGTTGCAGTAGTGAGTGCTTTAAGTGGTGGTCTGGTTGTTGCATCAAATGCTTTTGCACAAACAAATGGCCAAACTAGTCCATCCTTGGCACAAGAAATTGCAAACAAATTTCATCTCACTCAGAGTGATGTACAGGCGGTTTTTGCTCAACATCAACAGGAAAGGCAGACAAAAATGGAGTCAAATTATGAAACCTATCTCGGCAATCTTGTTACATCCGGCAAGATAACCGAAGAGCAACAGCAATTACTTCTAACCAAACATAAAGAATTGACGAGCCAGATGCAGAGTAATACGAAGAATTTTAAAAATATGACTCTGAAAGAGCGATCGGCTCAAATGCAAACAACACAAAAAAATTTAGAGTCTTGGGCGAAGCAAAATAATATTAATCTAAAATATTTGCGTCCATTTGGATCGGGAATGGGAAGATTTGGAAAAATGGGCGAGCACAATAAATCTTAGGGTAATTTGGTAAATGAGTCGATAAAGGCAGCTCCCACAACGGGAGCTGTTTTTTTACAATTATATGCTATCATCATAAAAGCTTAAGGGAGATTAAAGAAAACTTCCATAAAATTAACTCATGAAGAAAGTTATTGTTACGGGTGTTGTTATTATCGGTTTTGTTTTTTACGCAGTTTTTTATCAGAAATCTACCTCTACAGGTTTGCCGGTTACGAATACTACAACGAGTAGTGCGACTAAAGGTTCGTACAAAGATGGAGAATATACAGGATCTGCGACTGATGCTTTCTACGGCACGATTCAAGTAAAAGCCACGATAACGAATGGAAATCTATCCGATGTTCAATTTTTACAGTATCCCAATGATGAAGCTGAATCGGTTGCTGTAAGTAAAGCAGCGATGCCAACTCTCAGACAAGAAGCAATCACATCTCAAAATTCAAAAGTTGATATCGTTACGGGTGCAACACAGACTAGTGAAGCATTCCGAAAGTCATTGGCTTCTGCATTAACACAAGCAAAATAAATGCCGTTTAGTATATTATGAAAAGAACACGTTTATTGATGGGAATGCCCATAACAGTAGATGTTGTAGATACGAAAGTTAAAGATTCGGATATCGCAAACATTTTTGATTACTTCGCATCTGTTGATAGAATGTTCAGTACCTACAAAAAAGAAAGCGAGATCTCACGTCTTAATGCAGGGGAGCTGACAAAAAAAGACTTGAGTTCCGATGTGCGCCAAATTTTGCAGCTTGCAGATGATACCAAAAAAGAATCACAAGGTTATTTTAATATTGCGCATAACGGTAAAATTGATCCGTCTGGTATTGTAAAAGGATGGGCGATTTATAACGCGGCTACAGTACTCAAGGAGCACGGTTTTCAAAATTTTTATGTTGAGGCAGGGGGAGACATCCAGGTTTTGGGCAAAAATGAGAAAGGCGAGAGTTGGAAGGTTGGTATCAAAAATCCTTTTAAGCAAGATGAAGTAGTTAAAGTGGTAAAGCTTGAAAATAAAGGTATTGCGACATCGGGCCAATACGTGAGAGGTGAGCATATTTATAATCCTCATAGACCTGATGTTCCCGTTACCGAAATTTCGAGCATCACAATCATTGGTCCCACCGTGTATGATGCGGATAGATTTGCAACAGCTGCTTTTGCGATGGGCGAGAAAGGGATACAATTTATAGAGAAGTTACCCGGTTTTGATGGGTATATGATTGATTCGAAAGGAATAGCGACTATGACCAGTAGGTTCGAGCGCTTTGTTATTGAAAATGCAAAAGATTGATTATGTCTTGGACAGAATTACAATGTACCGTTTGGTACTCTATATACTCATAGCTCTTGTTGGCATTGCAAGCATTTTGGGCGACTTTTCTCTCGTTCCATATTCTCCGATTGTCATTATTTTTTCAGCTTTGGTACTCATTGGAGTCGGGTGGATTGCAAATTCTATTTTTTCATGGGCTTATGATGCGCCGACTAACATTGAGTCGGTTTATATTACTGCACTTATTCTCACGCTTATCATGACTCCTGCGAAATCTTTCTCGGATTTGCCGGTACTTATGTGGGCAATAACACTGGCAATGCTTTCTAAATATCTCGTAGCAATTAACAAAAAACATATCTTTAATCCCGCCGCCGTAGCAGTTGTGATTACTGGTTTGGTCTTGGGACATCCTGCAAGTTGGTGGGTTGGCACTGCATGGATGGCGCCCTTTGTTGCGATATCTGGTTTTCTGATTATCCGTAAATTGCGTTTTTATGACTTGGCATGGGGATTTTTTATGATTACTTTGGTTATAAGTTTAGTAATCGGTATATCAAAAGGAGACAGTCTTATAACTGCAGTATCAAAAGTAATTCTCGACTCATATATGCTCTTTTTAGGCTCAATTATGGTCACAGAACCACTTACTTTGCCGCCGACAAAAAGATTGCAAATGATCTACGGTGGGTTAGTCGGACTTCTTGCGATTCCACAATTTAGTTATTTTGGTTTTACTTTTTCGCCGGAACTGTCTTTATGTGTTGGAAATATTTTTGCATATATTTTCAGTCCAAAATGGAAATTGATACTAACGCTTTCAGACAAGGTGCAAATCGCGCAGGATGCAATGGAATTTGTTTTTAAGCCTTCACATACGTTTAATTACTTGCCCGGACAATATATGGAATGGACGCTCCCACATAGTCATTTCGACTCTCGTGGAAATCGTCGATATTTTACTCTCGCATCATCTCCGACAGAAAAGAAACTTCTCTTAGGAGTGAAATTTTCTCAGGGTGGCAGTAGTTTTAAAAAAGCACTTTTCGTACTCGATAATCAAACACCGCTTGTTGCAGGACAGCTTTCAGGAGAGTTTACTCTACCAAAAAATCCCAAACAAAAAATTGCTTTTCTTGCAGGAGGAATTGGTATTACCCCGTTTCGAAGCATGATTAAATATATAACCGACACGAATGAAGATCGAGATATCGTGTTGTGCTATTCTAATAAACTAGCTGAGGAAATCGCGTATATAGATATTTTTGATGAAGCGTATAAAAAATTTGGTATGAAAGTCATCTACACATTAACTGACAAACATAGTATCCCACATGGTTGGAAAGGTGAAACAGGAAGAATTGATGAGGATATGATTCAAAGAGAAATTCCTGATTTCTCCGAACGACTCTTTTATTTATCAGGACCTCAAACAATGGTAACTGCATATGAAAAGGTTCTCAAAAAAATCGGTGTCTCTCAAAAAAATATTAAAAAAGATTTCTTTCCAGGCT
>JBEPUU010000134.1:0-4013 GCA_041691355.1 bacterium
GCACTTGCCAAAGGAAATCTCATACCAATCAGGGATTGGCTTACACTCATATCCATACTCATGGAAGTCTCTATTTTCCGAAAGAGTTACTCATGAAAGTGACAGGAGAGAAAATCGATCACACACATTTCATCACCTACCTGACAGAAAAGTATACTAAGTTATACAATCTTTAAACCGTCAATGTATGTCCATATCTTTTGAGCCAGGTTCGATACTCACGATACAACGGATACATCTTCCGCACAGTCTCCCAAAAATCTCGTGAATGATTCAGCTCAGTCAAATGCGCCAATTCATGAGTCACCACATAATCAATAACTTCCATCGGTGCCATAATAAGCTTCCAATTAAAATTCAACGTCTTATTACTACTGCATGAACCCCACCGAGTCTCTGCAGTTGTAATAGCAATCGATCTGAACATAAGTCCCGCACCAGTTGCATAATGATGTACTCGTTCAACAATAACCTTTCTCGCTTGTTGTTTGTACCAACTTGTAAGATACGTTTTGAGGAACTTCTCATTAAAACTCGCAATATATAATTTATCCTCGACTTCAATCAACTCCTTTTGTCCCGTACGAACCTGCAAAGGATATGATTTCCCTAAATACAAACGATATCCTTGTTCGACAGCTTTTTCTTGACGGATCAGCATTTTTTGCCGCGCACTTTGTATCCATTCTTCTTTTTCTTTTAAAATTTTTGCAATTTGAAATTTTGGGAAGAAGTAGGGGATTGTGACTTTTATTGTTCCGTCCCGCAGCACTTGGATACCAACAGATTTTCTTTTTCTTGATCTAATTACCAACACATTTTCCATGAAGCATACAATTATAACATGTGTAGGAAAGATGTTTTAGCCTGGAAAATGTGTTACAATAGACCATCATGAAACAGCTTTTCGCAGCAGTCGGCGTTGTAATTATTATTATCAGTCTAATCGCAATCTATTTCACCTGGACACAAGTAAATTCAGAATCTAAAAGATTGCAGAATGACATTCAATATCGCTCTTATCTTGTAGTTGATAGTCTTAAAGAATCTGTAGAACCAAATTTTATTAAAAAATCAAATGGCAATCTACAAAATGATGTTGAAAATTTTGCTGACAAACAGCGACTCGCAGGAATCGCAATTGTTAACAATACAGGGAAATTTGTCGCTGCATCACCAAGTCTTTCTAACAGAATAAAAAATGCCAACACTTCTACTCAAATCATAACAGACACAATGGACGGCGATCAGGATAATGGAAATTTTGTAACAGTAAATAATAACAAATATTATGTCTATGCCTCACCACTTCAAGACAAAAAAAGTGTTGTCGGTGCACTTATTGTTTTTCAGAATGCAGGCTATATAGATACAGAACTTAATGATCTTTGGGTAAGTGGTTTGACACGACTTTTTATCCAGGCATTTCTACTCGCGATTGCCATTCTTATTATTCTTCGATGGCTTATTCTTATGCCGATTCGTAATCTTGTTGAATCTTTGCAAACCACAAGAAAGGGAAGTAAGAGAAAAACAATCGCCAAAATGTTTGACAATCCTTTTTTGGGACCTCTTATTAAAGAAGTTGGAAATATCCAGCAAAATTTGATTGAAGCACGAATTGCTGCAAGTGAAGAAGCGCAAATGAGACTTAAAAAATTTGATTCTCCGTGGACAACGGAACGTCTCAAAGCTTTTGTCACAGATATTCTCAAAGATCGTAAAATTTTTGTAGTTTCTAATCGTGAACCGTATGTTCACACAAAAGAAGGTAATACAATTGATTATCATTTCCCAGCAAGCGGTATGGTCACAGCAATTGAACCAATCATGCAGGCAACTGGTGGGATGTGGATTGCTCAGGGAAGTGGAAACGCTGACAAATTGGTCGTTGATCAAAATGACACAATTGGTGTCCCACCCGGAGATCCAAGGTATACTCTCAAACGGGTTTGGCTCACCAAAGAAGAAAATAAAGGATTTTATGATGGATTTTCAAATGAAGGACTTTGGCCGCTTTGTCATATTGCTCACACACGTCCGATTTTCAGAAAAGATGATTGGAAAGAATATGTAAAAGTAAATGAAAAATTTGCAAAGACAGTTCTGAAAGAAATAAAAAATGAAACCAATCCCGTAGTTCTTGTCCAAGATTTTCATTTTGCACTTTTGCCGCGACTGATAAAGGATAAACGTCCGGACGCAACAATTGGAATTTTTTGGCACATTCCGTGGCCAAATGCAGAATCATTTAGCATCTGTCCATGGAAAAAAGAAATCCTCGATGGAATGCTTGGCGCTGATATCATAGGATTTCATACACAACTTCACGGAAATAATTTTATCAATACTGTCGGACGCGAACTTGAAGCGCTTATCGACATGGATCAATTCACTGTGACAAAAAATAATCACAGTACGGCGATCAAACCATTCCCGATCAGCATTGCATTTTCCAAGCGATCATCGGAGCTTCTCGCAACTCAACAAAATCACAGTAACGAAGCACTAAAAAAACTTGGAGTAAAATCCGAATATGTTGGAATTGGTGTTGATCGGTTGGATTATACCAAAGGTATTATGGAGAGACTTCAAGCAATTGATATTTTCCTGACCAAATATCCTGCATATATTGAGAAATTCACATTTATTCAAATTTCCGCACCAAGTAGAACAGATATCGCGGATTATAAAAATTTCGCTACAAAAGTTGAAGATGAAATAAATCGGATTAATAATAAATTTAAGAAAAATGATTGGAAACCGATTTTATTTTTGCACAAACATCACAGTCATGAAGCAATTTATCCTCTCTACCGAGCTGCAAAAGTATGCCTCGTCACATCTCTTCATGACGGGATGAATTTGGTCGCCAAAGAATTTGTAGCGGCGCGCGATGATGAACGGGGAGTACTTATTCTGAGTCAATTTGCTGGTGCATCAAGAGAACTTCGCGACGCATTGATTATCAATCCCTACAACGGTGAACAAGTTGCAGAAGCAATTCACACAGCACTTACGATGCGAAGAGCTGAGCAAACCAAACGCATGAGAAGAATGCGAGAAATTCTCAAAAGCTACAACATCTACCGCTGGTCAGCAGAACTTCTCAAGACGATGGTGGAGTTGGGGTAGAACTTGCAGAAGCATCCGGTTTACGAGTTTTATCCAATAATTGATCAAACACACCCATTACTCTATCAGTAAAATAATTATTTACTGTATGTATTGTGTCATCATCAAGATCACTGATACCTTCAAAATGTTTTTCAGAAAATCCAGTTATGGTTTTTCTAAAAATAAGCAATTTCTTTATAACATTATTTTGCTTTTCTGGATCCTGTTCACCGAGGCTAGTAAGGTAGCGCAAGAAATCTCTCCTCATCCTTTCACCTCTTTCTTTAGGATATAAAGGTAAAAAGAGTGAATTTATTTTGTTTCCTGCTAATTCTTCGTTAAGTATCATTGTATTCGGGTCTTCTTGGAGGTCTTGTACTATTTCATCAGTCGTAAAAAATGCATATTCAAGATTAAAATTAGCGTCTTGTGAAAGACCTCTCTGTAAAAGTAATCCATTGAGACCTTGACGCAGATGCATCCTTGTTCCATAATTAATATCTGATTCCGAAATCAACATGAGATCAAGATCTGGACGCCTCCTTGGTGAGCCTATTGGAATTTCTTGGTCTAGTGCAGAATCAGTACCGACAACTGTTCTAAGTAGGGCGCTTCCATTTCCACTGCTTCCTGTAAGGCTGACGACACCTTGCTGCAAATTTAATGTATTTACATCTTCTGTCAGAGCAGTATCAATTGTCGGATGGACTAAAAGATCTAGCATTCTTTCATATCGTTCAAGTGCGATATTAGTTGTTGGAGATTCTTTCCCTTCTATTTCTTGAAAAAAAGAATATAACCTACCTAATTGTCTATTAACTGTTTGGCGCCTCTCTCTTCGTGCGGTTATGATATCGGGAAAATTCTCCTGCATGTAAGCATGTACCAGGCGGCGC
>JBEPUU010000135.1:0-4003 GCA_041691355.1 bacterium
TTCATTTTCCTGGCAATGTACGAAAAATTCTTGAACCCGCACGATATGGAGCAGGTCATTATCAATTTCAATCTTATGAATGTAATTCCAGTTTCTCAGGCGCTCTGGGTGCTTGGAACAGGAATCATCGAACTCGTTCTTGGCATACTTCTCATTATCGGATACGAAACTCGATTGATCACGATTGTCGCGTTTCTTGTTGTATCGCTTTCATTCTTTTACTTCAAAGAATCTGTATATTCTCACATCACGTTGTTTGGAACGTTCTCAATGCTGCTCGTTCTTGGGGCAGGGAAGTACAGTGTTGATAGATACTTTGATGCAAAACGAGTACAAATACGCTCACAATCCTAAAAGGGAATTTGCACTGATGTAAAGGAGAGATCACAAAAGAACCTTATATTATAAGGTTCTTTTGTATTGACATATATCATATAATATGGTATACTTGTATTAGTTCATTCTTTGAAATATGAGTTTGTGATTGTGTCCTCCAGAGAAGCTACTGGCTTTTGCGGAGGGCACAAACAAGGCTCTTAAATCAACGATTATGAAAAAAACATTTGTAATTTTCGCCGTATTAGTAGTTACTGTATTTGCTTCATGCAAGAAGACTTCGCAGAACGTAACTGTGTTTCGCAAGAGCACTGACTTCGCTTCCCAGGCCGCAAAACTAACCTGGAACCTGCACTACTATGATGCGGTAGCCATCTCCGGCGACACCATCAGGGTACAGGTATCAGATGACATTGCACTTGCTCATAAACTTCCGTTCAAGGGCCACATGGTTCAAGACGCGGGTTTAAACGATGCAACAATTACAGCCGCAGAAGATATCGCGTCACCTGTAGCTGCAAAGTAAACAAATGAATGGTTCTTATATCTTAAAAGACCACAAGTTAGATCATCTATCTGTGGTCTTTCTTGTATCTGGGCATGGTTGACAAATATCAAATATATGTGATAAAGTAGCGCGTGCGCATTCTTTGAAAAACTTCGTATTGTGATGGTTTTGCTTGTTTAAATCCCGGAGTGGCTACCGGCCTTTGCGGGATTTAAACAAGATCATAAAACTAAACCTCAAAATACGAAAAAAATGAAAAAAAACAGCAAGTTAATCGTAGGGGCCATAATTGTTCTTTGCCTGGGCCTGGCATTTTTGGGAGTCTATTATTGGACGAGCAGTTCCATCGGGGACAATAAGTCAATCGCAGACACCACGCGGACTGATACAGCTGTAATCGATCCTATTCTTAAGCCGGATCCACCAGTAGATACTAGCGGAAACTCAGGAGATGATAATAAGTCTTCTGTTTCAGAAGAGTTTTCTGGGGCAATTACTGAAATGATCGACTCCGGTCGAACATTTCTGGTGGTAACAGATTCATCGAAAATCAGTTACACCTGGTATGACGATGCTGATTACAAAGCTGAAGATGAGAATACATTTATTCTTACCATCAATTACACGCTCGACAGTATCGAAACAGATACTGGAAGCAGTATAACTGTAGGTGAAGAAAAAGTTACACTGATGCAGGCACTTGCAGACACTACGATTGATGACATCTCGATTAAAAAAGACGAGTATGTTGTCATGAGAGGGTGCGGCTGTGTGTATGGTCATGGAACCAAACAGAAGAAAATCAACGAGGCGTTTACTGAAATCCTTGATGATATTTTTCCAGACAGGCCAAAGAACCTGCATGCCGAATTTCATTAGTGCGTAAAATTATTCAGTCACACAAAAGGTCATACTTTTGTGTGACTTTTTGTTTTTGGACTCATGGGATATATTGTATGTGCTCATAGTGTCATTGTAATGAAAAAGAAGAATCTTAAAATAGTAATTGTTTTGATTTTCACCGCCGCTATCTTGCTTGCGGGTTATTTTATATTTACAAAGAAAGCGCATGGTTCAATGCCTGCTCGATCAATAGTTTCAGCCGTTCATAAACCTGAAACACAATCTCAAAAAGAACATCGCATGTGCCAACCCGTTCTTGACCCTAAAAATAATTGTTCAGTGAGTAAACTTGCTTCAGCATTCCCTGATCCGATAATTGCCACGCAGGCTTCTGCTATCTGTAACCTCGAGAGTCAGGGTGATTCATCAATAACAAGCTACGTAGATTTTTGTCGCGACGGCAATCCGTATTCGTTTGGCCTTTTCCAAATTAATGTAATCGCGAAAGAGAATCTTGTTCCTGCGTGTGCTGATGTGTTTACTGTGCATATGAACGCCGCTCACGATGATATCGCATGTATAAAAAGTGAAAATGGCATATGCATCATTCATGACTGCCGCGTGGCAAATACAGTGAATTACAACGCATGTAAGGCCTACATAACTGATCCAGCAAACAATATAAAAATCGCTGCAGAAATCCACCAAGAAAGGGGATGGGGCGATTGGGGATCGTATGCGTTTTGCCGGAATCAGTTTTAAGTTTTAATCATACAAACTACCCCTTATCTAAGGGGTGGTTTGTATTGACAAAGTAGTAATATATATGGTATAATCCCCAAGCTAATTCTTTGAAAAATGTTGGTTGTAAAAGGGTGTTGATTGATGACTTAAGCGGCTTTTGGCCGTTGGAGTCATCAATCAACTCACAAAACCAACAAAAATGAAAAACACAAACCTTGTACTACTCGTTTCTACCGCTCTCCTCTTTGGATCGAGCTTTACAGTATGCGCGCAAAAAAAATTGGCGTATGCAAAATTAAATGGAGAAGATACACGAGAAATTCGGACGATGGATTCGGTATTCTTAGTGGAACAAAAATACTATGATTCACTGTATTGCAGTCCATATTACGATTCTGTTCGGCGCATGCAAAAGTACCTGGCAAAAAAAGCACGCTGGGAAGCAGAGGCTACAGCGGATGACCAGATAAAACAGAAATACCAACAGCAGTTGCGTGATTCAAATTATTTTATCTTTGGAACCGTAGCGGAAATATTTTTAAATAACCGCATACGCAAAGTGTATCAAATTGAACATCCGCAATCCGATGGTTCTCAAAACAACGTTCCCCTTGGAGCAAACATGGATGCCACTATCGGATATGTGACAAAAAATTCATATCATACTCTTCGATATGGAATAATGCAGAATTTAATTTTGACAAATGCGTGGCGTATTACTAACGGATTGTATTCCTACGTAAGCTTAGAAAGGAATACGGCTGTGAGTAATATGAATTCAATTAAGTGTGGATTTGAAGCTACTGGGCGCAAAAGAAATAAGTCTGAAGCGCTGTATGTTGAGTTTCAGTTGCGTAGTAATCAAGAAATCCGCTATGCTGCAGAATTCGGATTGCGCTGGTCAGATTTTTTTGTTAAAGCAAATAAAAAGTAAGTACAGAAATTTTTATTCAAAGACCAAGAAGATCAAATCTTTTTGGTCTTTCTTGTTTTTTATGGGGAATCTTTCATTACATGAACAGTATACCTTTTCCATATTTTCAAATGAGTACATTCGGAAATATAAGGAAAAGCTTTTCGATTCCTTCACGAAAGCTTTACTCCAAGAGTCATCCTGCTGAATGAGCAGTTGGCTTTCTCTCGGGCACCATAATAAAAAACCGCATGTGAGCGGTTTTTTATTATGGTGCCCTCGGCAGGAATCGAACCTGCATCTATCCCTTAGGACGGGACTGTTCTATCCATTGAACTACAGGGGCATGGATATGCAAACTAAAAACACCCGTTAGGGTGCTTCTAGCATACACTATTTTTATATTACGCTGCGAGTCCGAGAAGTTCAGCAACCTTTGGCTTGTTGAAACCAACAATAACTGAATCATCAATGCGAATGACAGGCACACCGAGCTGCTTTGTCATATCCATCATTTCTTTTCGCTTGTCAGGATTTGCTCCGACATCAAACTCGTCATACGCGATGCCATTTTCCTTGAAGTAGTCCTTTGCCATGTGGCAGAAGTGACAAGAGGTAGTGGTGTAGATTGAAACTTTATGCATAAATACTTCCTTTCC
>JBEPUU010000136.1:0-3996 GCA_041691355.1 bacterium
GTATTGCATATTGTGCTTCCATAAGACCTGCAATAGCTCCCATGAGAACTCCTCTTTCTCCTGTTAAATCACTGTACACTTCTTTCTCAAATGTAGTTTTAAATAAGAAACCTGATCCAACACCTACTCCCATTGCTCTTACAGTATCTTCCGCATGCCCACTAGCATTTTGATACACTGCATAACTTGAGTTAATTCCTCGTCCTTCTAGAAAAATTTTTCTGACAGTTCTTCCCGAACCTTTCGGTGCAACAAGGATTACATCAATATCTTTTGGTGGAATGATGTTTGTCTTTTTAGAAAATGTTATTGCAAATCCGTGAGAAAAATAAAGTGTTTTTCCTTTTGTAAGATGTGGCTTTATCACAGACCATAATTGCATCTGTGCAGCATCTGACAAAAGATAACAAATGATCGTCCCTCTTTCTGCAGCTGTTTCTATGTCAAACAATGTTTTACCCTCTTTCCATCCATCTTCAAGTGCCTTATCCCATGAAGGAGAGTTTTTCCGTTGTCCAACAATAACATTAAACCCGTTATCTCGCATATTAAGTGCTTGCGCCGGTCCTTGAACTCCATAACCGATAACTGCAATTGTTTCTTTTTTAAGAATTTCTTTTGCTTTTTTCATTGGGAATTCATCCCGTGTTACGACGTCTTCTTTAACGCCTCCAAAATCAATTTTTGCCATAATTTTACTCACCTCGCTTTCTCCCCTTCCTTAATTATTTTTAACTAAAATTGGGGATGCCGAAATGGCTTTAAAGCCTTTCGGCGCCTTTCCTACATTATCAATAAAGTAATTTCATTTTATTTCAACAATGCTATTCTCCCTGATCTAACATATTCTTTAATTCCAAATGGCTTTAATAAAACATAGAGTGATTCAATTTCTTCTTCACTTCCAGATTTCTCAATAACAAGAAACTTCTTATCAATTGCTATGACCTCCGCTTTTGCGAGACGCGCAATGTCCTCAACACTTCTCCTTTTTTGCGCATCTTTTGTAACAACTTTAATAAGTGCAATTTCTTTAAAGATCAATTCTTCATCTGTTTTTTCCAAAACTTTTACAACTTCAATGATTTTATATAATTGTTTTGAGATTTTTTCTATCGAAATTCTCGTTCCTTTTACAGTAATTGTAAATCGTGAAAGAGCTTGTGCTTCAATTTCAGAAACAGTCAGACTCTCAATATTAATTTTTCTTTTAAGAAACGAGTCAGCAATTCGATACAAGATGCCAGGTTTATTTTCTGTATAAATAATGATTGTATATACTTTAATTTCTTCCATGTCTAAATTACTCCAATCGTATCTCTTCAACCGATGCACCAGTAGGCACCATTGGAAAAATATTATTTTCTTTTTCAACTTTAACTTCAAGAACATATGGATTTTCTGATTTCAACATCTCATCAAGTGCTCCACTTAAATCTTTTCTTTGTTCAACTTTTTTTGCATCAACAAAAAATCCTTTTGCAACTGCAACAAAATCAGGATTTTTTAATTCAACAAAAGAATATCTTTTATCAAAAAATAATTGTTGCCATTGTCTCACCATTCCCAAAAAAGTATTGTTGAGAATAATTACTTTAACAGGAATGTTATCTTGTGCAAGTGTTGCCAATTCCTGAATATTCATTTGAAAACTCCCATCTCCAATTACTGCAACAACTTGTCTTCTTGGATCCGCAATTTTTGCACCAATTGCCGCCGGCAGAGCAAATCCCATTGTCCCAAGTCCTCCTGATGTAATATAACTACCTGTTTGTTTTGGCTGATAATATCTGGCTGCTATCATTTGATGTTGCCCCACATCGGCAACGACAACTGCCTTACCTTTTGTTTTTTTGGAAAGCAAATGTACAACTTCTGCCATTTTTATTTCCCCACTTCTTGGATGTATTTCATTCTCTTTTACCTTTTCGAATTCTTCTTTCTCAAATGTCTTAAATAATTTGAGCCATTCAGGATGAGAATTTTTCTTTGTTTTTGAAACAAGTGCCTGAAGCGCGATTTTTGCATCGGCAACAATTGGTACATATGCCGGTACATTTTTATTTAATTCTGCAGGATCAATATCGATGTGAATAATCTTCGCTTGTTTAGCATAATCCGAAAGTCTCCCCGTTACTCGATCATCAAATCGCATTCCAACTGCAAGAATTACATCGGCCTGATTGGTCAAAACATTTGGGCCATAATTCCCATGCATTCCAAGCATTCCTACATACAGTGGATGATCAGCAGACATTGCAGACAAACCATGAAGTGTCGACCCAACAGGAATTCCAGCTTTTTCTGCAAGTTGCCTCACTTCTTTTTCAGCTTTTGAGATAAGTACACCATGACCAATTAGCATAAAAGGTTGTTTTGATTTATTCAGAAGATCTGCAGCTGTTGAAATTTGTCTGTCATTTGGTACAGTATTTGGTTGATATCCGACAATTTGTGTAGTTTTTCTGTAGGAGAAATTCATAAAATCACTTTGTGCATTTTTGGTGATATCGATAAGAACTGGACCGGGCCTTCCAGTACGAGCAATATGAAAAGCTTTTGCAAAAACTTCAGGAACTTCGGACGCATTGGTAATCTGATAATTCCATTTGGTAATTGGGGTCGTAATTCCAATAACATCCGCCTCTTGAAAAGCATCAGTTCCCAAAAAATCCGCTGCCACTTGACCCGTAATACAAACAATTGGCACCGAATCAAGCATTGCATCAGTTATCGCCGTGACTAGATTTGTCGCACCGGGACCTGATGTGACAAGTGCGATGCCGGGTTTTCCTGTAATTCGAGCATATCCTTCTGCTGCATGTCCTGCTCCTTGTTCATGGCGGACAAGAATATGCCGGATTCTATCTCGATAGTCATATAATGCATCATAAACAGGCATAATTGCACCACCCGGGTAGCCAAAAATAACATCAACTCCCTCTTCCAAGAGAGATTCCATAACTGCTTGTGATCCTGTAAATTTCTGCATAAACGATTTTCTTTTTCTTTACCCAAAAAACGAAAAAACCCGCCTTGTCGGCGGGTGGTCTTTATTGTTGGTCAATAAAACCCGCCTTTAGTGGGTAATAAGTACAACAATAATTTGTGCGAATCTCTTATTCATAACTCTCTTTTCATTTTACAGCGTGTAAACTAAAATTACAAGTAGCTCTAACATTTGAGTGCTGCTCTACATTGATTTCGTGCTGCGCCGGCAGGAACCTTATCACATTCGGAACAAGCTGATTGATTTCCTTGCATTGCTGCTCCTCCATGACTGGTTGCTGCGTCACTTGATGCCCTTTGCATCATTGATGAGTAATCAACAAACGTTATATCCGATGGCACTTTAAACATTGTTGCATTCGCTACCCAGGGAGCGCACGAGTAATTTGATTGCTGACTCATATCCATTCCTTGAGGCTTCACAATTGAAGGAGTACCGCTTACTTTTACTTGTGATGCTTCATTTTTGACTGCATCAAGGGACATTTTGTAACCATTTTTTTGTCCTTCTGTCCAGATATATACATATGTACCATCATTTACCATATGGGTTTGTGATGCTGTATCATTTGCTTGTGATTGGAAGTCTCCACGCATTTTGCCACCTCCCAGATATACAGTGCCGGAACCGCTATTTGTTTTATCAGAAAATGTACATTTGAGAGTTCCTTTCATTGCAAAAAAATCTGAAAGAGACTTTTTGCCTGAAGTCATTTCTTTAGGTTGATTTTGAGGATTTGCTTTGTCTGCCGATTGTGAAGGAGACATGTGGGATTTGCCCATTACCAGATATCCTCCTCCAATGAGGAGTAATACAACGACAACTGCAATGATAACGCGCGATGTGTTGTTCTTTTTCATTAAAGGTAGTATAAAGCAGAACAGAAGTAAACGCAAGAGTTACCCATATTTTTCGCCATAGCATACGCATCATACTTTATGATATAAAAATAAAGGCAGGATAAAGTTATTTATGGATACAACGCC
>JBEPUU010000137.1:0-3979 GCA_041691355.1 bacterium
GTATACGGTACCAGTTTTGTCATGAAAAGTATGACCTGACGGCTATATACATATGGATACTCAACAACAAAATAATAGTTCAAACAGAAAAGGTGGCGGTTGGTACTACGGAATGCTCTATCCTGGAATATGCACCCTTGTTGTAGGAATTATTTTCCTTCTTAATAACTTCGGTTATCTCAAATGGAATGCATGGGGCAAGATATGGCCGGTATTCATCATTATTGCTGCGTTGTTTATGATATTTCGTTCTAGAAAGAATACTTAGTCATGACTACAGAAAACCAAGAAGAATTTAAAGTGACGGGAGAAGAACTTCTAAAAAAAGTAAAGGAGTTTATTCATGAAGGCAACATTCGAAGAATTATCATAAAAGCAGAAAGCGGAGAAACACTTATGGAAATACCGCTCACTGTTGGAGCAATCGGAGTGATTCTTCTCCCTATTCTTGCGGCTGTTGGAGCAATAGCTGCAGTGGTAACTAAATGTACGATAATTGTTGTTAAGGCATAGAGTTTTAAATGTTGCCCAAACATCGAGTACTGCCACAATCGTGAACCCTCTCTCAAGTACGGAGCGCTAATCCTTTAATCCCTTCTTACATAAGCCTTACTCGTCTTCCCTGGCAGGGATTTAAGAGTATACTGACTGAAGGTCAAAAGTTACTCGAATTAACAAAAAAATAATATGGAACACTTAGTAATAAAAGGAAATTTTATTGGAGCCGCAATAGTTGCAATAATGTATACGATGTATATTTTAAGAAATATTTCAACCCTTCCAAAATCAACCGTGATAATCGGGTTAGTACTCCTCAACGCCTTAACTATAGTTTTGATGCATTTTGCATTTAGCTACGTTCAATAAAAGATACACGGCTGGTATTCACGTCGACCATTCGGTTATTGCTATATTCAAACATCACCAAAATTTGAAGATAACGAAAAAACACCTCATGAGGTGTTTTTTCTTGAGATACTCTTAAGTGCTCATCCTAGAACTATTACCCTGTACACTCGCATTCCGAACATTTCTCACCTGCGTTGTGCATATGATGGCACTTTGTGCATTCTGCTTCCATAGTATATTTCTGTTTTTATTATTTGTAATCGACCGAGCTCGCTTACAAATATGACGTTGCTCTGGCTGAACTGTGACAGATATGTAGGATTACATATCGGGATCAGGATTAGCCACTATTGCAAAAAAGATTGTCTATGTCCTGCTTTAACACACATATTGAAAAATTTCTACGGTGCCTGACCCCATCAAGCCAAAGTGTATTCAATCTTTTAAAAACACTTCGATCGCACCTTCCCCTCCATCCTGTATCTTTGACTGACTAAAACGTATATTGCGTGAGAGCAGAAACCGTTTGACCCACTCGCGAAGTACCGGGCCACGTTCGCCATGATTCCCCTTGCCGGTAATAATTCGTATATGCGAATGCGGACTGTCTTTCAGTGCATCCACGAGAATGATTCGCGTCTCCTCTGTCGTGTAACCATGCAAGTCAATAATGTCAGTCGGTGTTTTTAGATACTTGTTCACGTTACGTATCCTATCATTTATCGTGATGGTTTCATTTCGTTTAATAGTGCAAGTATTTTATCTAATTTTTCAGTTTCAATTGAATTCAAACGAACTTGTAATTGCTCTATCTCCTTTTTTGCATCCACATTCGTTTTAAAATCTTCTGACGCTTGTATGCGATCTCGCTCATTTTGTCTATTTTGAGCCATCATAATTATAGGAGCTGCATAGGCTGCTTGTGTAGAGAACAAAAGATTAAGGAGAATAAAAGGATAGACATCCCAATGTGCTACAAAACCAAGGATGTTGAGAAGCATCCATAATATAACTAAAATTGTCTGAATGATTATAAATGACCAAGAGCCCATGCCATTTGCAACCTTATCTGCAATACGCTGACCAAAACTGAGAGATTCCGTATGCTTTTGATGCCACGTTTTCTGTTGTGTTTCCATGACTATATTGTATATGGTAGTGCTTTAATAGCAAAATTATTACTCACCCGAGGCATTTCTAAAAAAACTTCTTATTCTTTTGCTGGCTGCCACAGTTCGAGCGGATTGCCTTCGGGGTCATATGCTCGGGCAAACGCGCCAAACTCCGGCATCCTATTCCATTCTTCGCGTGTTTCTACTTTCACTCCTTTTGATTCAAGATCGGCGAGAAGATCTTTTAAATTTGAAACACGAAAATTAAGCATGAATTGCTTGTCGCCTGGGAAATGATCTGTGTTTATTGGAAATGGCTCAAACACAGTCGGGCCAGCTTCTTGCTGCCATACATAGTCACTGATAACGAGCCCAAAAACATCTGTGTACCACTTTTTTAATGCGGCTGGGTCATGAGCGCGGAAAAAGACTCCGCCAATTCCTAAAATATTTTTCATGTTTCAATTCTAATACATACAATTGCTTTGAGCCACTCTTATGTATTATCGATGCGGACATCCTGCCCAGCAGCATGGTCGGCGTTTCCCCTCTTGAATTTGTCGCACCACTCTTTCGACATGATCTGCTCGAGTCTCTGCCTTTTTTACTGAAGTGGTCCAGCAAATCCACTCATTACGCCCAAGCGGAGTAATGGTATCGTTCCAAAGAGCTAACGATTTTGATGCAGCAGTGAGTGCTTTTTTGAGATCTGCTGGCACGGTATGTACTGTGCCCTGAGCGATTCCTTTTTGAGTCATAGAACTAGTATATATCCTATTCAAAATCCCACCAGTTTGTATCGTTTATCTCAAATACAGGTTCAGGTATAATACACACCATGACAGCATACGTGGCGTTAATACGAGGGATCATGCCGGCAAACCCAAATACGCGCAATGAGAAACTGCGAGCTACATTTGAGAAGCTCGGTTTTTCAAATGTTCAAACTATCATCTCGAGCGGAAATGTTGTTTTTGAAAGCTCATTAAAAAGCAGCTTAAAAATTGAAAAAACTATTGAAGAAGGTCTCCTACAAAATCTTAATTTCAAAAATAGCGTTATTGTTCGAAGTAAAAAAGAATTGGAATCAATTCAGAAGAATGATCCATTCAAGAAAAAGATGCATAGCAAAGAATCCTATCTCATTGTTACGTTTTTAAAGAAAAAACCGTTTGAGATATTCGCATCCCTCGATCTTTCAAAAAATAAAACTCCTGATTTTATGAGTCGCGCAGAGAAAGAATATGGAAAAGAAATTACAACTCGCACGTGGAAAACAATTGAAAAAATTATTACGAAAATGAGAGCCTCATAGACAGAAGTCCGTACCCGGTATATCATTTGAGTATGAATAAAAATAATGGTCTCATAATCGCACTTTTGATTATCCTTATTGTCATTGCAGGATACATTGCTTTGAAGCCTCAGCCGTCCCCAACTGCCGTAAATACATACCCAAACGGACAGACAACAACAAACACAAATCCGAATGGACAGGATTACACACCGTCCGTAACGACGACTCCGGACGCGAATGCTGTGACAAAAACAGCGTGGGGTATCTCATTTGAAAAAGGATCAAACTTCACCATTGCGAGCAACACGAGTAGCCAGGTAGTTCTCAAACAGACTTCGGGGCAGGGCGTCGGCGATACAATTACTATTTCGTACATTACTGGAAACAGTATCACCGACGGTGATGGTAAATTTGGCAATATTACCTACTCGTATGACACGACACAGCAAACATGGGTTCAGAATTCTCTCGATGAACAATCTGGTGCTCCGACAACAGCAAAAGTAACTCCGACTTACAACGCGAACGGGTGGCCAATACTTCCAGGCCGCGCAGGATGGAAAACCGTTATCATTCCCCTTTCGCACACAACATTCGTAAAATTGAACATTAGCGGTTCTGGACAGACACAGGCGCTTGATGATTTGGTTGCAACACTGCAAAAAAATTAGATAGCAGAAATTTTCCCGCGCTCACAATAAAAAACCGCACAGGAATGTGC
>JBEPUU010000138.1:0-3912 GCA_041691355.1 bacterium
TCTCTAACAGGGTATTGACAACAAATAAAAATAGCACTACAAATAAAAGGAACATATAATTATTTGAGTATGAAATTAAAGATAACAAGTTACTTTTTTACTTCCTAAAACTTTTTCCATAGCTAAATCTACACGTTCCTTGGCAGATAGTAAAGGTTCGTCCTGAGCGGCATGCTTGACCATAGAAATAATATCGGCAAGTGGGTATTTATATGCACGACGTAAATTGTCCTCAGTAAATCTTTCTGGTTGTTTAGAAAGTGAAGTGCGTAATTCTTTTAATGCTCCCGTATTCCATCCTTTTGGTTTACTGAGCACAATACTGATTGCTTCAATGTGTTCTGGATTATCCTTCACAAATTTTTCAAATTGCACGATGTAATCCTCTGGTTTTAATTCACGTCCATCGGTCGTTCTAAAAATATATTCTGAGGTAACAGTATCTTCTTGTTCGAATGCACGAATAAACCGTTTTGGTGGGCGAGGGTAATGCTTGAGTAAGTCAAAGTTAACCTCATTTTCGACACGAATCCTACTCGCGTCTTATTCATAGACTCCTTTTATATAATTTATTAATTCTGATATAATAGTTTTGTGGTTACAAATATTAATACAATAAAGAAAGTAATAGAGCAAAATAGAATAGATCTTAATAGTAAATACAGTGTTAAAAATATAGGTATTTTTGGTTCTGTAGCTTCAGGAGAAAATAAAGAAACAAGTGATGTAGATATGTTGGTAGAGCTTTCAAAGCCTATTGGCTTCTTTAAATTTATTGAACTAGAAGAATATCTAAGTACTATCATAGGGAAAAAAGTTGATTTAGCAACTTCTAATGCACTCAAGCCTGCTATTAAAAAGGATATTCTTCAACAAGTAATTTATGTCTAAAAGAGAACCAAAACTATATATTGAAAATATATTTCATTCAATACAAAAAATTGAAGATTATACTAAAAATATGCTTTTTGTTGATTTTGAAGAGGATGAAAAAACTATGGACGCCGTTGTAAGAAATTTAGAAATAATAGGAGAAGCAGCTAAATATATTAGCCAGGACTTTGGGAATGAATTTTCTAAAATTCCATGGAAGGAAATGATTAGTATGAGAAACAAAGTATCTCATGAATATTTTGGTGTAGACTCTGAAATTCTTTGGGAAACGATTACGAATGATTTACCCGTATTAAAAGAGAAATTGAAAAAACTTGTATAAGCTAAAATATAAGTAATAACCTACACGAAATTATTAGTCCTCCTGTGGGAAATTCCATCCGGCTCACACCTACGGTTTTCTATAGATTTCTTCGATTTTCTAGGGAATTTAAGTTTTTGGTATAAGATCATTTCTATCACACACGTAATAAACTCTTTTCAGCTCTTTTTAAAGACACTGCATTTACCGCAACGATGATAGAAGAAATACTCATCAGCAGTGCTGCAATTTCAGGTCTCAATGAAATACCAAATCGAGGGTAGAGAACTCCTGCAGCAATGGGAATTGCAAGCACATTATAGATAGCTGCCCAAAAGAGGTTTTGTTTCATTTTCCAAACAGTTGCTTTAGAGAGTCGTATTGCACGAATTATATCGGTTGGGTCAGATTTCATCAGGACGACTTTTGCTGTTTCAATTGCCACGTCTGTTCCAGCCCCAATAGCAATGCCAATGTTTGCTGTAGCCAAAGCTGGAGCATCATTGACTCCATCTCCTACCATTGCGACAAACTTTCCTTCATCTTGCAATTTTTTAACATACTTAGCTTTATCTTCTGGTAATACTTCAGCAAAAATACGCTCTATTCCTAGCTGTTTTCCGATTGCTTCAGCTGTTGCTTTGTTGTCGCCTGTAATCATTGCCACTTCAAGACCTAACTCTTTCATCTTTTGGACAGCAATTTTTGCAGTTGGTTTAATAGGGTCTTGCGCTGCTGCAATTCCTGCAATTTCTCCATTTACTCCCAGCAACATGATTGTTTTCCCCTGAGTAAGTAATCGATCAATATCTTTTTGAATAGGTTCCATGACTATTTTTCTCTCTTGCATCAGTTTTATTGTGCCAACTAGAATACGTTTTTCACCAACTGTTGCTTCAACACCACGACCAGATAAAGACGTAAACTTTTCAACATTTTTTGGGAGTGCTAGTTTTCTTTTCTGCACTTCGTTCAAAATTGCTTTACTCAATGGATGACCAGATTTTGCTTCTGCCGCACCAATAAATGTGAGTACTACATCTTCGGTAAATCCCTTAGCGGCTATTGTATCTGTTATTATTGGTTTTCCTTCAGTAAGTGTCCCTGTCTTATCCATAGCTACTGCTTGAATCTTCGACACTTGCTCAAGTGTCTGTGCATCTTTAATCAGGATATTATGTTTCGCGCCTAATCCCGTACCAACTGCTACTGCTGTTGGGGTAGCAAGTCCAAGAGCATCAGGACAAGCAATGACAACTGCTGAAATTGCAAAGGTTAACGCCAAAAGAAATGGCTGATGTAAAACTAACGACCATACAAAAAAGGTAATTAATCCACTACCTACAGCAAGAATAACTAAATAAGTAGCAAATTTATCTGCTAATCTTTGCCCAGGTGCTTTAGAATTTTGGGCTGTCTCCACCATCTTAACAATCTGAGCCAAAGCAGTATCTGCTCCTACTTTTGTTGCCTTAAATTGGACAGAACCTGATTGGTTAATTGACCCACCAATGACTGTATCTCCTTTTTTCTTTTCAACAGGAATTGACTCTCCTGTAACAAGTGATTCATCAATGGCTGTATCTCCACTGATAATTTCTCCGTCCACTGGTACTTTATCTCCTGGTTTGAGCAGTAAAATATCGCCAATTTTCACTTCTGCAGTTGGAATCATTTCTTCTTTTCCATTTCTGAGAATTCTTGCCTGAGGTGGAACAAGGTTGAAGAGAGCTTGGAGTGCATCAGATGTCCCTTTCCGTGATTTCATTTCCATCCAATGTCCAAAAAGGACAAAGGTAATAAGCATGGCTGCTGCTTCGTAGAAAGAGTCCATACTCCCCAACAAGGTAAGGACGATACTAAATACATATGCAGCAGTAATACCAATTGCTATAAGAACAGACATACCAAGTTTTCTCTCTTTTAATTCATAAAATGAGGAATATAAGAATAGCCAACCACCATAGAAAAACACTGGTGTTGTTAAAAGGAACAGTAACCATTGAACAGGTAGAGGAGTTGGTAGGTTGATATGAAGTAAAGATTTACCAAAAGGGGAATAGAGAATAATAGGAATTGTGAGAATAAGCGAAAAGAAAAATTTATTTTTAATATCTTCTTCCATGAGCTTTGCCATATCTCGACCAGCAAGTCCTGTATGATCCATGCCCATTGTCATAGTCATACTCATCTTGAACTTATCCCACCATGACATTTTTTCTATTGATTCCATCATATGTTGTGTGTGCTCCCTTTCACCGTGCTCTGTTTTTTCTCCACAGAAATTAATACCATCCCACACTTTGGACATGTGCCAGAGGATTTTTGCATGATTTCTGTGTGCATGGGACAAGTATATGTTTTTAATGGGTTCATATATAGTGTAATTCGTATCTAGTTCACCTGAAACGTATAGTCTGTGGTAATTACGTTTCCTTGCACCTGAAATTGGGTAAAGAGCATATATATTCCCTTTGATGGAAATGTATTGATAAATGTAATATCAGGACCCGTCTTAGTCATTTTCATAGTGCCATTATTCATATCGTGCATACTCATACCTTGCATACTACCGCCTGTTTGTCCCATATCGTGAAGATGGGCAAAGGCTAATGAATCTTGTTTCAAAAGAATACCATGCGCTAATGCTCCTAAATACTCTTGCATATCGGCAACTGGCTGTCCATTTTTCATTACATGCTCAATAAGCGTAACAG
>JBEPUU010000139.1:0-3867 GCA_041691355.1 bacterium
ATGAGCAGCGCAGGCAATGCTATTTCGTATTTCAAATGGTAGTGACATGAGAATATTGGGAGCGTCAAAATATCCGACGTGGTTGGAAATAAAAATAACCGGTTGGTCAAGATTCTTGAGATTTTCCCGACCGATAACAGTTCTCTTGCAGAACAAAAGAAGCAATGAATCCATGAGCACGATATTGTAGATATATCGTATAATCCTCATGGGCATTGAGAGTAGCCATGGATGGAAAATATTTTTCTCCTGGATACGTTTGCGTTCTTTCACTATTTTTTCGAGATCACCAACTGTTGTTTCTTTGATAATTTCTTCTTCATCAATATCGACATTGAATTCTTGTTCAAGAAGTGACACGAGTTCTACACGATTGATTGATGTTAATTTAAGATCAAGACTGAGTTTGGATTTGGGTTTGATTACTGATGGATCGATATCATTAATTCGCGCAATAATCTGATAAAGCTTGGAAACACTTGTTTCTTTTTCAGATTTTGATGCATCGTTGCGTTTTTGAACTTGTGCCAAGACAAAACGTTTTTGAATTTTCAGAGTTGTCGTTCGAGGAAAATCTTCTTTTTCCCAGAGGGCGTATGACATAATTTGTTGGCTTTCATTAAGTTGACTATTCACACGTTCGATAATAGGTCTCATATCCGTTTTCTTTTTCAAAATAATTTCTGCATGAATCTCTTCACCGCTATCTGTGGGCAAACCCAACACACAAACATCCTTAACATCGGGATGGTTGAGAAGTAATTTTTCAATATCTTCAGGGTAGACATTTACCCCAGAGGCCGTTACAATCAGATCTTTTTTCCGACCTTTGAGAAAAAGATATCCGTCATCATCGATTATCCCCATATCACCAGTTCGCATCCATCCTCCTGCAAAAAGAGCTTTGGTTTCTTGAGTTTTTTGGAAATATCCCTGTGTGATGTTTGCTCCTTTTGCATAAATTACATTATCCTTATCTGTTTTTAATTCAACTCCTTCCAGTGCTGTCCCAACTGAGCCAGCTTTGTTATTTTCAAAACTTGTAACTGTCAGAACCGGTGAACATTCAGTCAGCCCAAATCCTTCAATAATGCTAAAACCAAACTCTTTCCAAAAAGTTATCAATTCCGCATCAAGAGGTGCGCCCCCTGAGATAAAAAATTTAAATGACGTCCCAAATTTCTTATGAACTGGATAGAAAAGAATTTTTTTCAGATCGGTTGACACTGGAATCTTGCGAAGCATGCCAAAAAGACCTGTGAGGTTTTTGGTTTCGAGTTCGCGTTTGATGCCATCGGCGAAAAGTTTGAGAAGCCTTGGAACAAGAATAATATTTGTGATGCGTTCTTCTTTAAGCGTTTTGAAAATGAGATTGGGACGCAATCCTCGGATGTAAATAATTGTTGCGCCAATAGAAAGGGGACTGAGTAGCCCTGGATTTTGCTCAAAGAGATGGCTAAGTGGTAAAACAGAAAGAAATATTAGCTCTGATGTGGGCTTTACTGCTTTTCGGATTGCAATACTGTTTGAGAGTAAGTTTTTGTGGGTGAGCATAACGCCTTTTGGATCAGCTGTCGTTCCTGAGGTATATACGATTTCCAGAAGATCATTTTCTGTTACAGTTGGTTTAATATTTTCTTTTTGTGTTATCGATTCAAGATAGTGATCCAAGTATTCCAAAATAAATTGTGGGAGACTAAGTTTGGGTGGAATTTTATACTGTGAGTGAAAGAGTATTTTCGCGTGAACCGCATTGTGTATTTTTTCAACAAATTCGGGAAGCGCTGTTGCGTCAATCGGTACAACTACAATTCCTCGATATGAGCATGCCAGAAAAATAACAACCCAATCGGGAGAATTAAATCCCCAAAGAATGATACGATCTCCTTTTTTGAGCTTCAATTGGTCAAGAAATGCAACTGTTAGGAGAACTTTTCGATACAGTTGTTTGTAGGTAAGACGAAACGTCCTGAAGCCTGTCTTATACACAAGTGCATCTTTATTGCGGTTTTTAAATGTTTCGATGACCTCTGCAAACGTTTTCATATTTCTAAAACAACAAAGGCAATAGCATAGTCTTTGTCATGACTGATTGAGACATCACACGTGCGATATGTTTGTAATTTTGGAGCTACAACAAGTCGTGGTTTGTGTGATTTCTCATATGCAATTTGCACATCTCGAAAATGAGGAACTTTCCCAAGAGCTTTAAAAAAAGCTTCTTTTGCCGCAATTATTCCGGCAAGATGTTCGGAAGTTGTAGTAGTAAGTTCTGAGGGATCAAAAATCTTTTTCATTGTCATCTCGTCCTTAAGAATTTTTTGAATTCCGGGTATATACACAATATCCACACCGCACAGAACAGTCATTGATGGTATTATACGTGTTTCCTCGCCAATTTCTCAATAGCGTAGAGTACAGTCTCGTGCAGTTCTTTACTAAAAAGTATTCGATGATGACCGTAACCTTTAAGTTTGATATTCTCAGCACCTTCTAAAAAACTGCCATTTTGAGGCCAAATGTGATTATCCCAGCTTGGTGCAATTGAAATAATTTTATGATTGTGCTTTTGATTTTTCTGTAACAACTGCATCAATTCCCCATGAGGAAGAAATTCGGCGTACGAATGATGGGGAATTAGTTTACCCAGAGATGTTCCGTTAAATGGTGTTGCCAACGCAATGATACCGGTGATTCGATCGTCCTGGTTGTGATGAAGTAAGAGATATTTGCCAATTATGCCTCCTTTGCTGTGCCCAATAATGATAACGTTGTGTAAATCATTTTCTTGAATAATTGCTTTCACTATCTCGGCGCTTTGAGCAACAGATTTGAAATTACTTTTAAGTGCGGGAACGAGATATATCGGATAGCCATGTATGGCAAGAAAATCTCCAAGAGACTTGAGAAACCCCCAACGTAATGATAGTCCCGGCAATAAGATTATTGGTGTCTTTTTTGTTGCCTGTGACCTAGTATAGTGACGAGGAACCGTATTGTGAAGATATCCTTGCATCGTTCCGCGGGTAAATGAGATATAGTCAATCAACCAATGAAGTATGATGGAGCTCTTTCTCATGATCTATTCCCATCGCATTGTGGCAGGGGGTTTTGATGTGATATCAAAGACAACACGAGAGACATCTGGTACTACATTAACAATACGTGTAGACATTGCTGCCAAAACATCATGTGGAATCCTACTCCATTCGGCAGTCATAATATCAATCGAATCATATGATCTAATTGCTATAACCTCCGCATAAACTCTGAAATCACCCTTAACTGCCGTACTATAAGCGCCTGTCATGACAGCAAAGCATTCAAATACTTTTTGGTACAGTCCTGCTTTTTTCATTTCTTCAACAACGATTTGATCAGCAAGCATTACTTGTGCGAGGCGCTTTTCAGTTACTTCGCCCATAATGTTAACTGCATGTCCAGGACCTGGCCATGGTTGCTGCATCACGATTTCTTCAGGAAGCCCTGCTTCTCGCCCAATTTCACGGACTTCGTCTTTATAAAAATCTCGGAGAGGTTCAAGTAATTTCAAATTCATTTCTTTAGGTAGACCGCCCACGTTGTGGTGAGATTTGATATGGGATGCATGTTTGGACCCTTTTGATTCTATGACATCTGAGTATATAGTACCTTGTCCGAGGAAGGTTGCGTCAGTATGTTTGTCAGCGACTTCCTGGAAAATTTGTACGTACAAACCTCCAATGATCTTGCGTTTTTCCTCAGAATCGGTAACTCCTTTTAGCTTTTTAAGAAAGCGTGTTCGTGCATCTATGATAACTAATTGTGAGCGGACAAGTTCCTTAAAAATGTTCGAAACATGGGTATCAGTTCCTTGACGCATAAGAC
>JBEPUU010000140.1:0-3811 GCA_041691355.1 bacterium
CCCCATTTTTTGACAAACGGACTCTTACCATCTTTCTCTTTTATTTTGGCGATAAAGTCCTCCTGTGATAATTCTTTTAATTTTCCTTCACTTTTTTTGACGGCCTTGTTGTAGCGTTTCCATGCCCACTCATCCCAAATATGGACGTTATTATCTACAAGATATTTAATGTTTGAGTCACCTTTAAGAAACCACAACAATTCGTGAGTGATCCCACGCATAAAGACTTTCTTTGTCGTTAATAAAGGGAATCCTTCTGACATATCAAATCTCATCACCCGACCAAATACACTACGAATAAATGGTGGCTTCTCACCTTTCTTTTTATATTCTTCCAACACTTCCGGCGTAAAAAATAACGGCTTATCAGATCCATTATCCAAAATATCTTGGAGAAGATTGAGATACTGATATTCAGGGTGTTTTTTTGTCATGGGTAAATATTGTTTATTTATAACCACTTGACAGTTCTTTTGCAAGAGGAAAATTAATTATTGTGTAAACAATTCTTGCCAATCGGTAATGACAGCAGCCGGATGATGTTTTTTTAAGTCATCAAGACGATAGATTTTTTGATGAGAAGGCGGATAGTATAATACTGCATCGATTCCGGCATTGTTAGCAGCCTGAATATCTGTATCCTTATCACCGATATAGACGGCTTGTGAATATTCTTCTTTGGCAACATCCAAATCAGAAAGAACTTTTAGTATTCCCGCAGGATGCGGCTTTCGATGTGGAACGTCTGTTCCTGCGACAGAGACTTCACTAACTGCATACAGATTGCGATACTTCATTGCAGGTTCAAAAATTGGTCTATCTAGAGTCGAGAAGATCGCAATTCGCTTTCCTTGCTTTTTAAGACGTTCAAGCATTTCATATGCACCAACATGCAAGGGTGCTTGAGGCAATCGCTCATTGGCTATTCTATGAACATATTTTGTAAATTTATCTAAGTGTTCCTCTCTCAATCCTAACTTTATCATTTCTTTCCAGTCATGTGTGTATTGGGACAGAACTTCAGGTTTGGGAGGTGTGACATCGCAATGAAGCAGTCCATCACGACAAATGCCCAGCCACACTTGCGTTGTATCAGTAATTGTCCCATCAAGATCAAAAATATATGTTGTATAATTTTTCATAGAATTAATTAGCTAATTTTCGTTAAATCTCCTCGTATAATAGTTGGTTGCATGATTGCGACTTCGTGAGCCCAGCGGGCTTCTTTAAAATCTGGCGTTTGCTGCATAAGGAAAATTTTCTTTTGTAAATAGTGAGCAATTCCCATTTCAAGAAGTGCTGAAACTCCGATATATCCTTGGATGTCATTTTTTTTGTAATTTAAAACCAATACAGCATCGCTATCTGCAACTTGCTGAAAGTTCTTTCGCATAATGTCATGAGTTATGCAAAATTCCAAACTACCATCCAAATTATCCGAAAGAGTTGTGTCAGCCAGGTTGGATTCTGTTCCAATAGGAGTTGTTGAGGCATGCCCTATTTCTTTAAGCTGCTTTTGAATTTTTACCATATCCTCGGCAAAGTTCATACTGCCGATAATTGCAATTTTCATAGTTATTTTTCTTTTAAAATATACTGTTCAAGTGTCATTCGAGTATGTTTATTCAAAGGGAGTTTGAGAGATTCTTTAGGATTTATCCATAGATATTCTTCTCCTTCATCATTGAGCGTTACGTCTTTTCCCTCCGTCTTAACCGAAAAGTTAAAAAATATCATGTGTTTCTTTTTATGAAATTCTTCTCCTTCCATAAATTCCCAAAAACAGATGAACGTGGGATCATAAATATCCAGTCCTGTCTCTTCTTTAACTTCACGCTTTAATGCATCATTCATATACTCTCCTATTTCAATATGGCCTCCCGGAATAACATACATATCACTCCACTTATGAGATTTCATAAGAAATAATTCACCTTTTGTATTGAAGATAAATGCGCCAACAATCGGTTCAGGGTATTGTTTCATAAACTGTATTATAAGGATTTTTCCCAGAAAGGCCTTATTCCTTCAACGTGTAAAAGCTCTCGGTCAAAACTTGCCAATTTTCCTTTTAACGAACTGGCGGCGATGATGCAATCTGCCATATCGAGTTTTGATGACGTATAAAGTGAGAGTGATCTTTTTACTTCAGAGGAAATAGTAATATATTCTTGTGCTGCCAAAAATTCAAATTTCTCTATAAGTTCAGCTCTGGAAACAGCATATTGCATTCCCAATACATACTCTAACTCGGGAAAAACCACATCGGGGATAAATAAATCTTCACCCTTTTCAAATAAATTTTTTACTTCCCTTGCTTTCTCTGGGATATCATTTGTAAAAAACCTTACGAGAGTATTTGTATCAAGAATTATTTGCATCTTTTTTCAAAAATTTTTCTACTACTGCTTCAGCGATAATTTTCTTCTGTACCTTTTTGGAAAGTACTTTTTTTGTTTTAATACTTCCAAACATCTCGTTAATACTCGGAATTGGACGCGCAATAATCTTACCGTCTTCAACAGAAAAGTATATCTTGTCCGTTGGCTTAAGCTGAAAATGGTCACGAATTACTTTAGGAATCGCTACTTGCCCTTTTTGTGTCATAGTAGAATATCCATTCATAGTAATACTAATTATACAAAGTAATACTTAATTTGTCAAGTAATACTTTCTATTGAAAATGTTATACTTGTTTCTCTTTTTTCGTAGTAGACACTCTTCCTCCTTGCCATTGACCGCGGTAATTGTTGCCTCCGCCTTTTACCTCTTGGAATTGGATGTGCACAATCCTAGCACCCATTTCAATTGTTACAGGAACCGATCCTTCATTTTTTATACCAAACGTCAAACCACCACAATACCCAGGAGGCACGTTGCCTGTACGAATCATCAAACCACTGCGGTACGTTGTTGAACGAGGAGTAATACTTGCAGTCAAATTATCAGGCATATTTACATCCTCTATTGTCTTAATTAAATAAAACTCGTCGGGTTTGATGATGAGTTGTGTAACTTTTTTCTCATCATATTTTTTAATCATCTCAATCTCGGCAGTGTGTCTCTCAGTGACTCCAAGAAATGCTTTACCTGAAATTTTATACACTTCAGCAAGCCGTAAATCAAATCCTGCACCTTCGGGATTGGTCAGTTCTCGCTCGCTCAGATTTTCAACGAGTTTTATTTTTTTGACTAACTGTAATAATTCTTTTGGACCTAAAACCATAGTTATTTATTAATAATCGCCAATATTTCTTCTGTCACTTCATCAACTGACTGATTTGCATCAATTACTCTAAACTCTTTTGGAAATTCTTTCAAGAGCCAATTATATCCTTCAATCGCACGCTTTAATTTTGTCTTATCTTCATAAATCTCGCTTTTTTTGCTGTGCTCTTTCTTAATTCTCTGCATTGCTTTTGTCAAAGACACATCAAGAAAAAATGTTATATCTGGAACCTTAAATTGATGGTAAAAAGAAAGAATACTTTGCGCAGCCAACTTCTGTTGCATACTATTTTCTTTAATTTGCTCTTGCTTATCTAAAAGACCATACGGAATCGACGACCAAAAACAACGATCCGTTACCACAATTTTCCCTGTCTTCAGACTTGGAAGAATGAGTTCTTGATGATGCATTTGCCGATCTGCGCTGAAAAGATATTGAAAAGCAACAGGTGTAACTTTTGTTTGTCCATGCAAGATTTCCTGAATCAGTTTTCCAATCAGACCCACATCTTTTCTGGGCTCGCGTGTTCTGACAACATCTTTACCTTCTTTTTGGAAATAGGAAACAAGCCGTTCAACTTCT
>JBEPUU010000141.1:0-3805 GCA_041691355.1 bacterium
CAATTATTCCAACAGTAAAAGGTGAAAAAATAGAGATGCGATTGTTGTACAAAAGTGGCGGCATTCCCACACTGAATGAGTTAGGAATGACGGGATTATCACTGAAAGCGCTCGAAACAGCAATTCTCAGACCTCACGGAATTATTCTTGTTTGTGGACCGACCGGATCGGGAAAAACGACAACTCTGTATGCCGTTCTTTCCCGATTGAATACGACACGGGTCAATATTGTTTCGCTTGAGGATCCTGTTGAATATGAAATTCCAGGTGTAAATCAAGTCCAGATCAATCCTACTGTTGGACTGACATTTGCTTCCGGTCTTCGTTCGTTTTTGAGGCAAGACCCAAATATCATACTCGTTGGAGAAATTCGTGATAAAGAAACAACTGATCTTGCTGTTCAGGCTGCATTGACAGGACATTTGGTCTTTTCAACCCTTCATACCTCACGCGCCGCGGGAGCAGTCCCACGTCTTATTGATTTGGGTGCAGAAAGCTTTTTGTTGGCATCAACTATCAATGTACTTGTCGGGCAAAGAATTGTCAGGCGTATCTGTGTTCATTGCAAAGAATCATATGTACCCCCTGCTCAATTATTTGAGGAGATCAAACATGTACTTGGAAATCTTTTTCCTGCTAAAAACGATGGCAAACTTTTCCGAGGAAAAGGATGCTCAGAATGCGGACATCTTGGTTATATGGGGCGAATAGGAATTTATGAAGTTTTATCGGCAACGGAAAAGATTAGTCGTTTGATGTTAGAGCAGAATAACGAACAAAACATCGAAGACGAGGCTATAAAAGAAGGAATGATCACGCTCAAACAGGATGGCTACTTGAAAGTATTGCAAGGAGAGACTACGATAGAAGAGGTGCTACGTGTGGCACAAGATTAGCCGAGTTGAGAGAGGAGATTTGAAAATGGAAATACAAGAATTACTTACATTAACGATCAAGAACAAAGCTTCGGATTTGCACTTGATGGTTGGACTTCCACCAACATTTCGTATTGACGGTGCACTCAGATATCTTACAACGTATCCTGCATTAAAGACAGTAGATTTGGAAACAATGATTTTCTCCTTGTTAAACCCTGAGCAGAAAGAACTACTTCTCTCCAACAAAGAACTCGATTTTTCTTTCGGATTTAAAGGGAAGGCTGCCCAAGATGTGGGTAGATTCCGTATTAATGCGTATTTTGAAAAAGGTACTATTGCTGCAGCACTTCGTTTTCTAGCACCTGACGTTCGTACTCTTGAGGAGCTAAATATGCCCAAAATATGTCATGATTTTGCCAAACTCAAGCAAGGATTTGTTCTTGTAACAGGCCCGACAGGTCATGGTAAATCAAGTACACTTGCAGCGCTCATCAATGAAATTAATATAAATAAATCTTGCCATATCTTAACTATCGAAGACCCAATCGAATATGTATATCCCAAAGGAAATAGTATTATTTCTCAGCGTGAAATGGGCATTGATACACATTCATGGAATCTCGCACTGAGATCTTCTCTTCGTGAAGATCCAGATGTGGTACTTATCGGAGAAATGCGTGACCCAGAAACCATGCAGGCAGCGATTACTCTTGCAGAAACAGGTCATTTGGTTCTCTCGACGCTTCATACTAATTCCGCATCTCAAAGTATTGATCGTATCGTCGATGCATTTTCGGCAGATCAAAGAACTCAGATTCGTATCCAGCTGGCAGCTACATTAAAAGGAATTATTTCACAACGTCTTATCACTAAAATTAGCGGAGGAAGAATTCCAGCTGTAGAAATACTGATTGGCACGCCTGCTGTTGCGAGTAATATCCGAGATGGGAAATCACATCTTATTGATTCTGTAATTCAGACATCCAAAGATATGGGTATGATTACAATCGATGATTCACTAGCACAACTTGTGAAAGATGGAATTATTACGCTAGATGACGCCAAACCCTATGCGTTGAGAGTAAATGAACTTGAGAGATTAGTAGGATGAAACACTATGTATGAGACTTTATTATCGAGCAGTAACCCAAGACGGTAAAACAATTCGTGGTCTGATAGAAGCAAAGGATGTTAAAGAAGCAGCCACTTATTTGCGTCAACATCAGTTCGTTCCTGTACAAATAATTCCAGAAAATAAAACAGGGATCGCTCGATACTTCCCTTTTCTTAGAAAAGTAAAAACTTCCGATGTTATATTTTTGACAAGACAACTTGCCTCGATGATTACTTCCGGACTTACTTTAGTTCAAGCGTTAAATGTATTAAAAAATCAAACGCAAAACGCAGCATTGGGAGAAGTAATTGATGGTATTATCTCAGATATTGAGAACGGTTCTATGCTTTCAAAAGCACTTGAGAAATATCCACGAATTTTTTCATCAATTTATATTGCACTTATCCGAACTGCAGAATCATCAGGACTTCTAGATAAAGTGTTGACAAGACTGGCCGAAAATTTGGAAAAAAAGGATAAATTAATACGCACTATTAGAGGCGCACTGCTTTATCCGATTATCATTGTTGTTATGATGTTTTTGGTCATGATCGTTATGATGGTTTTTGTTATTCCTCAGCTTACTGCTCTTTATGGAGATTTGAACCTTACATTACCATTGCCAACTGTTATTGTTATTGGGGTTTCTAATTTTTTTATCAATTTTTGGTATATTGCTCTTGGTCTTGGTGCTCTGTCATTTTTTTATCTTCGCAAATGGTATCAACAACCCGCGGGAAGAAAAACAGTTGATACCTATGTTTTAAAAATACCAATATTTGGTATATTAATTCGAGATAGTATGATGGCGGAATTTTCAAGAACATTATCTCTTTTGATAAGTTCCGGTTCATTAGTCGTTGAATCTCTATTAAAAAGTGGTGACGTAGTTGGAAATGTACTCTATCAGGAAGCAATAGGGCTTGTTGCAAATCGTGTTGAGAAAGGAATTTCGATTGGTGATGCTATGGAAGCAAGTCCTCTTTTTCCACCAATTATCGTTGAGATGGTGAAAATTGGAGAACAAACAGGTAAGCTTGATTCTTCATTAATGAAAGCATCTGAATATTTTGAGCGTGAGGTTGATGAAAAAGTAAAAGTAATGTCAACACTTCTTGAACCTATTATTATGGTTCTTCTTGCAGTTGGGGTAGGATTTTTGATAATTTCGATTATCACTCCGATTTATAATCTGATATCGAACATTAGTTAATATTTTTATAGTACTTTGTGTCGACAAAGTACTAAAGCTCTTGGCATGGCTGTGCGCACAAGGCACTTCCCATTTCATGGAGCGCTCGCTAAAAATCTTTTCCATTCCACTAAAAATTATTCAATTTTCTTAACGCTTCTTTTCAAAGAATTTTTTAACGCTGTGCGCAGTAATGCCGAATGAAGGAGTGTTTAGGTATAATTAATTTAGACTATGGAGGTTTCTTCTAGATATTTTTTTACTTGTATCATTAGATCGGACGGGGTGATATCTGCTTTTATAATAAATGCGACTGCTCCCCTACTCATTGCATCTTTAATTAACGGATCATGATCGAGATTGGTAAGTAGAATAATCGGACCATTTTTTACGGCTGGTGGATTGGTAGCTAGTGAATCCATAACTCCTAGCCCATCGGTTTTTGGCATCATAATATCTAGAAGAATGAGATCATAGCCACCTTGTCTGAGTTTGGCGAGGGCGTCTTCTCCATTGATTGCTGAATCAACGTCATACCCTTCCCCTTTAAGGATTTCTTCGTACAATTCACGTATATAGAGATCGTCATCGACGACCATTACTCTTTTGGCCATGTTACAT
>JBEPUU010000142.1:0-3754 GCA_041691355.1 bacterium
GTATCACCTTTTCCGTCAAGTTCTCTAATCGCCTCCTGCGCTTCGCGAATTGAATAACCAAATGCTTTAAGAGCTGTAATCAATTCCTGCTGTTCTTTTCCATCTTCATCAGACAAATCAAGATCGACTGTAGCACCCAACTTATTTTTCAACTCAATAATAATCTTTTGCCCATTTTTCTTTCCAAGCCTCGGAACAGATGTAAAAAATGACACGTCTCCTGTACTAATTGCCTGGACAATGTCATGTCGTGTTCCAACAGAAAATATGCCAAGTGCCGTACGACAGCCAACTCCCGAAACACTTATCAATAGAGTAAAAATCTTTAAATCTGAAGGTTGAGTAAACCCATAGAGTTCCAGTACATCTTCGCGGACGTGAGTATGAGTATATAATTTAATAGCATCGCCAGTTCCTTGTATCTGTGACAAGATCGAAGATGGAACCAATACCTTATATCCAACTCCATTGACATCAACAATAAGAAATGGATCTTCACGGTATTCAATTACTCCTTTAAGCGTCCCAATCATACTGCCTATATTACCATAAAAAAGGAATAAACATTTTTGTTCGTTTCATATATATTTTATATGAATTCCCAAAGTGGCTAAGGAGTAATATCTCTTCACGGCGGGCTTGCCAGTATCCGTTGATTACAATTGCCAAGCCAATCACTACTAAATAGCTTTGAGCTACAAGTTCTCCACCTGTAATAGATAAAAACACACCTAAATATATTGGATGACGAATATATCGATATACTCCTACTGTGACTAACTCTTGCCTTGTTTTGATTTGATATTCCGAAGCGGGCACCCAGTTATTCCCTAATGCTTTTCGTGCTGAGATCGCAACTCCTATGCCAAGTAGTACACAAACAAATCCAATGAGTTGTAGTAAAAAAGATTGATTAGAAAATGGAAATAGTTCCAAGCCAAGCAGTTGCATGATGAGTACTATTTCAACCACAGTTAAGACTGAACGTCGCAATTTTTTGTATAAACCGAGTACTCCTGGAATCCTTGTTTTAGGTTTTTCGCTATTCGCAACTTGTTCTGTGATAATCCAATAAAACTGCCATATGATGAACAGAAAAATAATAATAACCCGAAATAAAATATCAACAGAGATAACCATATTATTTCATCTTATATGAGAATGCATGAGTTAATGCAATAGCTAATGCATCTGCAGTATCATCGGGTTTGGGGATAGAATTCAAATGCAAGAGTGTTTTTACCATCTGGCCGACTTGCTTTTTTTCTGCTCGCCCGTATCCTGTTACGGCGATCTTAACTTGTAATGGAGTATACACACCAATTGATAAATGCTGTTGTGCAGCAGCCAATAAAGCAACTCCTCTGGCTTGTCCAACAATCATTGCGGTTTTGGCATTTGTATTAAAAAAAAGGTCCTCGATGGCAAAAGCATCAAGACTCTCATCTTTTAAAATGCTACTAAGAAGGTCATACAACTCACACAAACGATCTTCCAACGGAGAATTTGGTGGAGTCTCAATACAACCGTACTTAAGCGCCTTAAATTTTGAATGCTCTACCTCAATAATTCCCCATCCAGTTCTACCAATTCCGGGATCTAGTCCTATGATGCGCATGATTCAATTATACAATAATTAAGCAATCTTATAGTGGTTTACGCTCGTAAATTATGATATACTTGTGTAACAGCGATTGTTGGTATAGAATAAAATACATTATATGAAACATCCACAACTAAAAGCAGAAGAAAGAACAATCCTTAGAAAGAAGTTAAAGAAGCTTCGTCGCGAAGGAAATCTCCCTGGAAATGTCTATGGAAAAGGATTAAATTCATACGCGCTTCAAGTAAAGCTACCAGAGTTTATGGCAGTGTATAAAGAAGCTGGTGAGACAGGACTTGTTGATCTCTCATTTGATGGCAAAACCAAACCAGTCCTTATCAAAAGTCTCCAAATGAATCATGCGACTCGTACATTATTGCATGTCGACTTTTATCAAGTTAATTTGAAAGAGAAAATTAAAGCAAACGTTCCAATTGTTCTTACGGGTGAAGCAAAAGCTGTAACAGACAAAGTTGGACTAGTATTGCAAAACCTCTCTGACGTAGAAATTGAAGCACTTCCCGACAAACTTCCTGAAAATATTGAACTTTCAGTAGAGCATCTTGCAGAAATTGGCGAACAAGTTACAGTTGCTGACATGAAAGCTCCTGAAGATGTCACGATTTTAACTGATCCCACACAAACAGTTGCAAAAGTTGTTGAACCAACAGTCGAAGAAGTAGAACCAGAAGCACCTGCAGAAGGTGAAGAAGGCGCTGAAGCTGGAGCAGCAGAAGGTGAAACAGCTGATGGAGAAGCAAAAGAAGACGGAGAATCTAAAGAAGAATCTGGAGACAAAGCATCCGAAGACGGATCTTCAGACAAACCCGCAGACGAAAAGAAAGAAGAATAATCTTTATTTCTTTTTCACCAATTTTTCAAATTGTTTTTTATTAAACCAAATATTCTTATTTAGAGTCCTACTTGTGCGCCAAGAACATGGCCTTGGGGGAAATTTGGATCGAGTTCCAATGCTTTTTTAATATACTTCTGTGACTCATTGTAGTTTCCCAATTTATACTGAATTGATGCAATTCGGTAATAGACATCCCTATATCCCTGATATTTTTTTGCAATTTGTTCCCAATAAGCGGCTTCATTTTGTAATTGCGCTCGTTCTTGTATCAATGCCTGTTGCTCATGAATGTTATACCACAATGTAACTGCCTGAAGAAAGATAAGTAAAAGGAGGAAAAGAGATGATACGCTAACGAGGCCTATTTTGATATTTCTGCTTTGTTTGTCTGAAAATTTCCATTCGGTAATAAATCGGAGATTCCTCGGGAAAAGAGCTATTGTTTCAACGTTCGGTTGTGGCAGTTTTTGTTTCATGAGACGTTGGATATAACTCTATCATAATCGATTCACCGTGTCCAGGCATCTGCTGATAAATCGCTTCAGTCACAAATGGCATAAATGGATGGAGTAATTTTAAGGCAATTACATAGAGTGATTCCAAAACATAAAACGATTCTTCATTATTACGCTTTTTTACTTCCTCAATATAGACATCTGCAAATTCGTGCCAAATAAATTCATATAGTCGTTCTGCTGCGAAGTTAAACTGATAATTATCAATGTACTTACTAATCTCTTCACTCAAAATACTTGTCTTCTTGACCCATTCCTTGTCGAAAGCTGATGTTACATTTTTTGTTAATTGCTCAATGCTTTGATGAGCTGGTGTTTTGGAAAAATCTTTTTCTCTCATCATTTCAATAAATCGTGCCATGTTCCACAACTTATTTGCGAATTTCTTTGCGGAATCTAATTTCGCATATGACATTGCCTGGTCATTTCCCAATGCAGTTCCATAAATAAGAGCAAAACGAACTGCATCTGCTCCGTACTCATCCGCAATTTGTAACGGATTTACAACATTCCCTTTTGATTTACTCATTTTCTTTCCGAGTGGATCATTTACCAATCCATGAAGCACAACATCTCTGAATGGCACTGTGTCTTTTAATTTGGTGTCATCAGCAACTTGCTTACCATTTGCAATATATTGGCCAAGCATAAGCATTCGTGATACCCAAGCTTTAAGAATGTCATAACCTGTTTCCATAACAGAGGTTGGATAAAAGGCTTCAAAATCTCCTGGATGAGTATTTTTCAGCGTAACATATGGCCATTGACCTGATGCTGTCT
>JBEPUU010000143.1:0-3711 GCA_041691355.1 bacterium
TATAAGAGACAGACCCATAGTAGAGCTTGGGGGCTATTTTTTCCGTTCTTCTTCGAGGTAAATGTGGACTTCATCAACTTTTTGCCAATCAAAAATCTCATCGGCACTGAAGATGATACTTCGTTCTCTTTCTGCAGCATCCGTATCTTCTGAGGCGTGGATCAAGTTATATTGCTGACTCATTGCGAAGTCTCCGCGGATTGTACCAGGTGCTGCCGCGCGAGCTTTGGTGATTCCGATCATTGTTCGGACGGTTGATACAACATCAATTCCCTCCCATAACATCGCGATAATCGGATATGATTTCATGTAGCTTTTCAAGCCTGGGAAAAATGGCTTATCTTTGTGATGAGCATACCATTCATCAAGAATCGCGTCTGTTAAAGAAATCATTTTGATTGAAGCCAACTTCAAACCTTTTCGCTCAAACCGTGCAATGATTTCACCAATCAAGGCTCTTTGTACTCCATCTGGTTTGACTAATACAACTGTCTGTTCCATACTATAATTTTAACAATTCTTCTAATTTTTGTCCATCCGTAAAATTACCAATCAAGGCTAAATTCAGTGTCTCTTCTTTAAAGAATTCTTTTCCGACTGCTTCGATATCTTCTTTGGTTACTTTATCAATTTGGTCCAGAACATCATTTGGATTCTCAATCTCCTCTTCAAGCAGTTCCTGATGGGCGTAGAATCCGGAAACAGACCGGCTATCTTCCAAATCTAATACCAAATGTCCTTTGAGGAATTCTTTCGCTTTTGTGAGCTCTTCATCTGTGAGCGCCATTTCTCCTCGCGAGACTTTACCGTACTCCTGGACCATTACTTGTACTGCTTCAATAACGCGTTTTGGATCAATTCCGGCTGTTGAGACCAGTGTACCGACATCTGCGTATTCATCGGAACTTGTACGGACATAATAAGCAAGCCCGCGTTTCTCACGAATCTCATGGAACAATCTGCTGGACATACCACCGCCAAGAATTGCTGAGAGAACAGAGATTGGATAGCGTTTAGGAGAGCTGATCGAAACTGTTCTCACTCCAAGTGCTATATGAATCTGCTCTGTTTGCTTTTGTTTTACCATAACTGCAGGCTTGTTCTGTGTTTCAGTGAGTGTTTCGAATGATTTTGTCTGAAATTGCTTCATCGGGTTGAAATATTTTTCAACAAGCGTAAATACTTCCTCGGAATTAATTCCACCTGCAACGACGACTGTCAAATTGGAAGCGCTGTACAAATCAGCAAGATATGTCACGAAGTCTTCGCGTGTGATGCTTTTTATAATATCTTTATCGCCTCCGATATCCCAACCCATTGGAGTATCGCCGTACAGAAGCTGTTCATAGATGTCACCGATCTTGCGTGCAGGCATGTCTTCGTAAAGATTAATTTCTTCGGCAATAACACCCTTTTCTTTTTCAATTTCTGCAGGATCAAATTTCGAATGCATAAGCATATCCGAGAGAACATCGATTGAGGTTTCAATTTTATCTTTGGCTGATTTGATGTAATACCCTGTTGTTTCCTTACCAGTAAACGCGTTGAACTCCCCTCCCATTCCATCAATCAAACTCGAAATGTCCATTGCAGTTGGGCGCTTTTCCGTTCCTTTGAAGGCCATATGCTCCAGAAAGTGAGAGATACCACTATTCTTTTTATTCTCATATCGGCTTCCTGCACCTGCCATGACAAGAACTGTTGCGCTTTCAAATGAAGGCATTGGGATCGTGAGAACACGGAGACCATTAGGAAAAACTTTTCGATTAAATGTCATACGAGATTCTCATTGTATCATGTCAAAGCCCGTTTTCCAAGAATAGTCTTCACTAGTTGCACTATTCTTAAAATAATTTATAATCTCAACTATAATAAAAGGCGGAGCACTGGTATGACTGAAAGAGACGATCAAGGTTTATCTACTAAAAATACTAAAGAAGAGTACAAAAGAGAAATTGAGCGTCAGAAAGAAATTGGACGTCTTAAAAAGGAAGGTACAATTCGGGTTTTAACAGAGACGAGTAGAAGAAAATCTCGTAGTAGACGAAAAATAACAAAAGTCTCAGGTGCAGAAATAGTAGCTGAGGTAGAATCAAGTATTCTTAGCGCACAGAGAATTGCACATAATAAAGCTATCCTAAATTCTACTATTCAGGAGGAAGTCTTTCTTGCAGACAGAGCTGTGGGAGCACTTAGTAGTTTTGGAACCCCTCTTACTGGCCAGGAACAGGCTATCATTGCTGCAGAACACGATAGAATTAAAGTTCAACATCCAATAGTTGAAAAGAAAAAAACTTGGAAACCTTGGGGCAAAAAGAAAAGTTTTTAATTCCCACTGACATTTGAGAGTTCTCTGAGGAATAAGTTGTAATCAAATTGATTAATTGCGCCGTCATCATTAAGATCTGACAATGTGTTATTTGCAGATGTGCAGCTTGTTGCAGGCAACAAATCACTATAACAACCCATGAGAGTGTTGTAGTCAAGAATATTGATCTGATTATCTTCATTGATATCCCCTACAACTAATGTCGTAGCAGGAAGCACATTTGTCCGACCTGCTGTAATCGTTGGAATCCCCGGAACCAAAGCTCGCAGATATTGTGGTGATTGTACTTTTACTGTATACACACCTGTTATGAATTGTGAACCAAGATCCACATTTCCTGTGAACTTTCCGGTCGCGTCATTGTATGATACTGTTCCATGTTGAGTTGTAACTTGTTGGTTATGGGTGTCGAAAATACTTACTGTAATATTTCTTTGCTGATGGAGTGGATTTGTATTACCACCTGAATGAGGATTGGCACTGTCACCTGATGTCCCAACTCCCTGCAACCCAAGTGTCAGATTTATCGTGGTATCTCCTGGAACAGGTGTATTTGTTGGTATCGGTTTTTGAGTGGGTGCCGTTGTTGGCTTGACTGTAGGTATTGCAGTTGGAACTGGAGCTTTGGTAGCAGTTGGGACAATGGGCGCTTTTGTTGGAACCGGCCCTGCTGTAGGACTGGGAGAGAAACACTTTACAATGCCACCAATTACTTCACATACAGTACCTTTTGGAGTTGGGGTGGGAGTTTGATTTAAGGGAGTTGGAGTTGGTGTCGAACATGTAATAGTTAATCCAACATAATAACAATAATAATTACCACTCTGGTATACTATCGTGCCTGATGCGTGGCTCGAACTATTTTGTGTTTGCAAAGCACTAGTTACAGTAACGAAAACTGCTCCGAGTAAAATAACAACAGCAAGAAGAGATATTTGTGAAGCTTTGGAGAGTTTGTGAATATTTGGAATTTTCATGATGGCAGCTCTGCCTCATAAAAGGACAGTCACTATAAGTAGACCAGATGGAAGAAGAGTTTGTCAAGAAGCTACATTCTTTCAGGCGCTGCGATTCCGAGGAGATGGAGGCCTTTTTTAAGAGTTAAGCCAACCGTATCAGTCAACTGCAAACGAAAATCCTTTGCGTCATCCTCAGCTTTGAGAATAGAAAGCTTCTGATAAAAGAGATTGAACGATTGAGCAAGTTCAAACAAATATGTGCAAAGGATATTGGGAGCATATCTCGTTGCCGCTTCCTCAACATTCTCAGGAAAGCGCGTAAGCAAACGCAGAAGATTTCTCCCTTCAACTTTTAGGTTTATTTCTTCACTCAGTTTTTTGTGCTCAATCTTTTCACTCTTTTTTAAAACACTCTGAGTCCGT
>JBEPUU010000144.1:0-3706 GCA_041691355.1 bacterium
ACATAATATGTCTCTACATGAATAACATCAAATTTATTTTGCTCAAGTGTTTCTTGTATCTTTTTTTTAAGTGCTAAACTTGTATGACCTGTTACTAAAAATGAATGTGAAGAAAACCCAGCCTTTACAATATTTAAAAGACTCCATTGTTTGCCTCTATCAACAGCAATAACTTCTTTACAAACTTTTTTAATTTCATCGATATCTTCTGTTTTCTGAAAAGGTCTTTTCTCGCAAATAAGAGTTATCTCATGTTTCTGGGATAATTCTTTTAGTATATTATACAGCCTGACATGTCCGCCGGAAAAAAGAGGATAAGGAAGATACGAGGAGATTAATAAAATTTTCATGGTTTCTTGTTCAAATCAAAGATAACATATTGTGAAGTTTTTGCAATAATTTTATATGTATCCCCATACTTCATATCCGAAAAAGTTGGATTTGCCAATACTAAATAATTCGCGCCCAAATTGATCATTGTTGGTATATCATGTTCGTAACTAGCCCATCCTTGACGATCTGTTTGATAAAGAAAAGCGCTGTCTCCATTATAATTTGCTATTATTTTTGCATCAGGTGGAGTTAGCTCTTGTATTGCTTTTCCTGCAAGAATTATTGATCTATTATCAATATCAAAATAAGGTTGTACTTGCTGCCAACCCACATAGAAACTCAAAAGTATTCCTACAATGACTATGCTATGTGCGATGCCTGATGAAAAACGCTTTTGAAGAAAAGTGATAAACCACACTGCGCCAAAGCTCATACTTATTGCAATTGTAGGCATAATAAGAATTTGGTAGTAATCATGTTGCACATTTCCTGTTGCTATCGTACAGACATACAGTAGTGATGACGCGAGAAAAGAATAGAAAAACCATTTCTCTTTTTTCATGTTCCACATATTTGCAGCACCGAAAATAATAAAAAAGATTCCTACATATCCTGATATTAATTTAGTAATCCGTTCATAAAATATCCATCTGAAAAACGCCGGATGAAATCGTATATGGTTACTATTAAAGAGCCAGATATAAGCAGGAATCCCTTCAGGATAATTACTTTCCCACCATCGCCATAATAAAAATGGTGCAAGAGAAATAATGAGAAAAGCCCAAAGATCCATCCTGAATAAAAACTTGAATCCATATTTTCTCCATGCCAAATACATTATGGGCAATGTGAAAAATAGGGTGAAAGGTTTGATAAGAAAGGCCAAAGCAGTAAAAAGAATAGTCAAACAAAAAAATCCAAACTTTTTATTTTTTGACTTCTCGTAAAGATAGACATCAAAAAAATACGTTCCTCCAAGAATTGCCATTGTCATCGATGGATCGGGTAGAATAACATGGCCATAATAAATGTTATATGGAATAAATGCGTAAAACGCAGCCGAGAATAATGCTATTTTTTCATTACTATGCCGTTTTACGAGTAGATAAATAAACAAAGCTGCTGCTATTGATGCTAGATCTGTCACAATCCTTCCCCATTCCTCAAGTGTTAATCCATGAAATAGTAAAAATAAACTTGCTTGAGTTGCATTATAAATTGGAAACTCTGCAAAGAAGTATGCTTGAGGATTTTCAAGTCCCGACTGGACGTTTGAAACATTATTCATCCGAGGATGTAAAAGATCAATCCCGTTTTTAACAAAATTTCGCGACACAGCTGATGTATCGGCTTGTCGCCAACTCTGCCAATCGGCGATAGGATTATCCAAACGGTAAAGACGAACAAGAAAACCACCAACAAGGATAAGAATCAAAATGAGCAGATACTTTTTTTCTAAACGCTTTATCATAAATCTTAGAAGATTATTTTACTTGAGTAATATTTCCCTGCCCATCAAATTCAAAAATATAGCTATCACGGTGACCATTGGAAGCCGAGAATGCATTTTTCAATGAACTTTCTTCATGCACTTGGGGCATATGGTCTCGATAAATAAACCATAGTCCATCTACAAGTCCAACCGGGAAAACCCACGTATTATTTTGCGTAATAGGTATATTGACGAAATACAGATTTGATTTGGTGGTGAATCCACTATAATTCTTTCGGAAGTAAACTAAAGTATTTTGAGTTAATTCTCCTGATTTTTGCCATTGTCGTTGTTCCTGCAAATCACTTGCATAATACACTACACCAAGAACCAAACACACCACAATAAGAGAATAAAATACATAACGAGGTATCTTGAGCCAGGCAACAAATAACAATCGAAGAGTATGGACTAAGGCAATTGAGAATCCAGCGGATGCAAGATACAGATATCGTGGTGCAATATTACCTAGCGGTAAAAATGGCAATAACGCCACAAATGCAAAAATAACGCAAAAGAGAAGAAGTTGTGTTTCTTTCTGTTGAAGCAAAGTTTTTACTCTGTGGCGATATGACTTGAGCATCCAGTAAAGATATACAACGAGTAATATCAAAATAATACTGAAGTAAATCCATTCCGAGCGCAAACCGTTTCGAAGGAACGTATACAATTGTACGAACGGCATACCACCTAGGAACATTCCGGTGTAACCAAAGAAGTTACCAAAGATATTGGGAAGAATATGCGATAGATGATAACTGTAATCTCCCCCACCTGAAAATGCATGCGAGGTCACGCGAACAACAAAGTAAAGACCAAGTAAAATAAAGAATGGCACGTACGATAGATAAAGATTTTTATTTCTCTTAGGTTTGAGAATAAATATATCAAGAAGTATGAGCACAAATGGAACAATTACAGCAATTTCATATGATGCAAATGCCAATAAACCAAAAAGTATTGCCAATATGTATCCAATAATTGATTTTTTCTCTCGGAATCTCATAAACGCAAGCATCATATAGATAATAAAAATAGAGCTTAAATTATCGGAAAGTGTGGAGAACCAGAAAATATTTTCTGTATGAATTGGATGCAAAATAAAGAGAAATGTTGCTAAAGCACTTACTAACTTGTTACGAGATACTTTGAGTGCTAAGAAAAATACTCCACTCGCCATTACCATATGGAGAAAAATACTTGTGAGATGATATCCTTGCGGTTGAAAAGAAAAAATCATATAGAGGAAATACGTCAATGATTTAGCAAGCGGTCGATAGAAGAAATCTTGTGATTGTATGAAGTATTTAGGCAGATCGGAAGTAGTTGCGGTCGCAGCCCAGTGCAACCATGTAAAATCATCTGCAACAAAGAAATTGTTAATTGATGAAACAAACGCTATAACAACAAGAATAACAATATAAACACACATCATCGCAGGAGAAGTAAATAGTGCGACGAGTGATTTTTTGTAGGGTATTGGTTCTTTATGATAGAGTTTGGCAGCACCAAGTCCGATTCCCAAAAATATCCAAAGTGCTTCCGCAACTTTTGAAGACTCGAACACATCAATAAGTACTGCATTACTGAGAAGTCCTATCACTCCTCCAGCAAGACCAAACAACAGTGCTCGGGTAATAGGATCTTTGACAGATTTCAAAACATTTGCCATAGCAATTCCTAAAATAATAAAAATGAAGAAGAAGGAAAGCGTCCCTACAAGTCCTGTTTCACCCAGTGCGCGCAAGTAGTCATTGTCGGACGCGAGAGTTAATGAAGAATATCCTGTTCCAAAAATCGGACTACTTAGGAAAGCCTGCCAATCTCGTGGCCATTCTGCCTGAAAACGAGTAGTGAATGAAATATCCAGAGCATATGCTT
>JBEPUU010000145.1:0-3663 GCA_041691355.1 bacterium
GACAGGGATAAGCCTGTAGATATTCCTGATATTCGTATCATTACTGTTTCCGGTCGTATTGCTTCCGGATCAACAACCCTCGCTAAGCATCTAGCCAAGCGTTTGGGGTGGAAGCATATGGAAGGTGGAGAAATTTTTTGGGAAGCAGTACGGAGCAAGCTCGGATTACTCCCAAAAGATACAAACCTCAGGCCTGATGAAGAAGATCTGCTTTTTGAAAAAAAGCAAAAAGAAATTCTTGCTAACCACAAACATCTTGTCCTTGAAAGTAAACTAGCTGGATTTTGTGCCCAAGAACTTACAGGCGTTTTTAAAATTGGCGTCCTTTGTGAGGATGATGACGGTATGGATCAAGCACAAATCCGTATCGATCGTTTGGTAAACCGTGAAGAAGTATCTGTTGATGAAGCAAAAGTCGAAGTATTTGAAAGAGAGGAAAATGATCTTACCAAATGGCGCAAATTGTATGCAGATAATAATCCTGAATGGGTATATTGGGACAAGAAGTATTATGATCTTGTAGTAAATACGTTTACCCATAATCAGGAAGAGAGTTTGGAATTGGTTTTGGGGAAAATGGGTGTGAAATAGCTGCCAGAACTTGTCTATAGTAGTCTATCTATGAAATATCAACAAGTCATTCTTATAGGTGTTGCTCTTTTTTTTGCAGTACAAATAACTCTCGCAACCGCATATGCGCAAGTTGCATCATCTCAAGCTGCTTCTACAACAAATGATTATCAACTGCCTTATCCCGGTTTGCTTCCTGATAATCCATTGTATTTTCTGAAGATGTTTCGAGATAATTTGACTTCAATTTTTTTAAGCAAACCGCTTGATAAAGCTCAATTTGAGCTCTTGCAGTCAGATAAAAATATCGAAGCAAGTTATTTGTTGGTAACCCAAGCCGCAGGCAAGAATTCTCTTGCACTCACGACCTTTTCTCATGGACAGGATAATTTTGCTGAAGCGATTACACAGACAATCAATGCCAAAAAACAGGGTTATAGTATTTTGGATATTAGTAAAAAAATGGAATTATCCAATCAAAAACATCAGCAAATACTTGGGTTAATTGAACAACATATGGGCAAAAACGATTCTCAGACGTTTCAAACAGAGCGCAATCGCATAGATACGTTTACCAAACAAGTAGTGGTATTACGTCAATAACGGAGTACACAATTACTATTTTGAGTCATTTCTTGCAACACTTTTCGCCCAGTGTAAGAAAACGTAAATAGAAAAGTATTCAATCAAAGCTACTGTAGTATTTTGATCTATTTGGTATTAGTTGACACTATAGATGTAGTGGCATATGATTTTTATGGCACTAGATCTGGAAATGAGATAATCCATTTATATAACAGCAGAGTAATATATGGCAGGTGAGCTCTCTCGATTATTTTTCTCCGGATGCAAAGACATCTATGTATTGTCCGTATTGTGGAAGTAGAGAATCACAGGTTGTAGAAACGCGCGAAAGTGCGGATTTGGATACTATCCGAAGAAGAAGATCATGTCTTACGTGTGAAAAGCGGTTTACAACATACGAGCGGGTCGAGCATGTACAATTAATAGTTATTAAGAAAGACGGCAAGAGAGAACAATTCGCAAGGGAAAAACTCAAAACCGGAATTCTTAAAGCATGCGAGAAAACAGTAATTCCGGCTGATGTGATTGAAAAAATGGTGCACGAGATCTCGCGGGAACTTAGAACCATGGGGTCACTTGAAGTCAAAAGTGAATTGATTGGCGAAATGGTCGCGAAGCGTTTAAAAACACTTGATAAAGTTGCCTACATCCGCTTTGCAAGTGTCTTTAAGAGATTTGTAGATGTAGAAGACTTTGAAAAAGAAGTCAAAGGGCTAATAAGTAAATCTGAATTACCAGGAGTTGTTTAATATGAAATTACATACAGAAATAATTACATTATGCGATTATGCACTCATCTCTCGCGAAGGCAAGCTGAGTATCAACGGCATCTTTGATGAGTTGCGGGTGCAGAAATTTCCAGGAGGTATCTCTCGAGCATTTTTTGTTGCAACACTTCGTGGGAATGAGGACACATCATATAAGTTAAAAATAAGTACAGAAAATGGGAAAAAAGTGATGAATTCTCTCAATCTTGAAGTGCATACAAGTCTTAATGGTAAAAATAATATTATTTTAGAATTAGTAAATTTGGGATTTGAAAAAGAAGGAGAGTATAAGTTTGTTATTTATCACGGCGATGACGAAGTTGGTTCTACCCAACTAAAAGTAATGAATGCGGATCAACCAGTACAAGAAATGAAATATAAGTTACCTAATTAACATTATGAAATTTGATGGAGTAAGACAAAAAGTATTTTTAGATCGATATGCACTCAAAGGTGAGGAAGGTGAGCTTTTGGAGAACACTCCAGAGGAAATGTGGGCACGTGTTGCTAAAGGTATTGCAAAGCAAGAGAAGAAAGCAGTACAAGCCAAATGGGAAAAAGAATTCTATCGAGTTCTTGAAGATTTTAAATTCGTTCCTGGAGGGCGTATTCTCTCGGGTGCAGGGACAGGGTATCAAGTAACGTATTTTAATTGTTTTGTCATACCCAACCCCAAAGATTCTCGTCATGGCATTCTTGAGTCGCTCGGGCAGCTTATTGAAATTCAATCACGTTCAGGCGGGGTAGGTTTGAATTTATCATCTCTAAGACCTCGCGGTGCACGCGTCAAAAAAGTAAATGGCACCTCCAGTGGCCCCGTTAATTGGGCAACACTTTTCTCAGTCGCAACGCATGATATTGTCCAACAAGGTGGATCACGCCGAGGAGCAACAATGCTAATGCTCAACGATTGGCATCCAGATGTTGAAGAATTTATCACAGTCAAACAGGATCTTACCAAAATAAACGGCGCAAATTTATCAGTCTGTGTTTCAGATGATTTTATGCAGGCTGTCAAAGAAGACAAACCATGGGATCTTGTGTATCCGGATTTGAGTGATACTCACTACGATGCAGAATGGGATGGAGATATTATTGAATGGAGAGAAAATGGTCGCAAGATAAAAATCTACAAAACAATTCAAGCAAGAGAATTGTGGGATTTGATTTGTGACGCTGCGTGGCGCTCAGCTGAACCAGGACTTCATTTCTTGGAGAGAAGTAACAAACGAAGTAACACCTGGTACTTTGAAAAACTTCTCGCAACCAATCCATGTGGCGAACAGCCACTTGGTGGGTGGGCAGTATGCAATTTAGGAGCAATGAATTTGTCAGCATATGTTCATGGCGATGATCTCAAGAATGATAAAGCAGGCACATTTGATTATGAATCGTTTGGCAAAGACGTACAGGTTGCGATGCGGTTCTTGGACAATGTTATTGATGACACATATTATTTTTTCAAACAGAATGAGAAAGTTGCCAAAGAAATTCGTAGAACAGGGCTAGGTATCATGGGAATTGCGGATACCTTCATCAAAATGAAGATCCGCTATGGTTCTGAAGAGTCAGAAAAAGTCTCACGAAAGATTTTCAAGACACTTCGTGACAATGCCTATATAGCATCCGCAGATCTCGCGAAAGAAAAAGGATCCTTCCTTAAATATGACCGTGATCAATATCAAAAAGGTTATCATATCAAAGCTTTACCTACAGCAATTCGTGAGAAGATCTACAATCA
>JBEPUU010000146.1:0-3653 GCA_041691355.1 bacterium
GCACTAGTCGAACTCTTTGACTGCAACGGCAATCAAAATCAACAATGGGTACCAACGACAATAACTAGTGGAGCAGCATCAGGTTTGACTGAATTGGTAAGTCCTGCATCTGGAAAATGCCTTGATGATAAAGCTTCATCAACTACCAATGGTACTCAACTTGAAATCTTCACCTGCAACGGGGGTAAGAATCAGGCATGGAGCTGGACAAATGCAACTATTACTCCAAAGCCAACAACCTGTACTCCTGTTCCCACGTGTAAACCAGTCGCAGGAAAAGTTTGTCCAAATATCGTAAATAACTGTCACCCAACATCAGCACCAAAAACAGCGAAATTATTGGCTTCAGGATTGAGTGGTGGCAAAGCAGTTTGCCTTGACGATTTCCAAAATAGAGACTTAAATAATACTAATGCAGTCATCTGGAAATGCGACGCTGGTGATGCTGGACAACAATGGACAGCAAATAGCGACGGAACAATCCGTATTCACGGCAAATGTCTTGATGTTCTCAAATCTAAGACTGCTAATGACACAACTCTCGATTTGTTCACCTGTAATGGCGGCAGCAATCAAAAATGGACAGCTAAAACAATAACAAGTGGTGCAGCAAAAGGTAAGCAGGAATTAGTAAGCGCTGCATCGAATAAATGTATGGATGTAAAAGCAGGTAAAACAGCTAATCAAACACAAGTAGAAATCTTTACCTGCAACGGTGGATTGAATCAAGCATGGAGTTGGACTAATTTCACCTCTGGTGGTAGTGCGCTTTAATAATTCCACCAGAATTCTTCTCATTATTATATCTTATTGACATCGGCAATTGAAATCACTTAAGCTAAAAGGAGAATATATAAATGAAGTATTTACTGCTCTTGCCACTTTTTTTTCTTTCGTTTTTTGCGAGTGCTCCAGCATTTGCTCAAAATGCAATTCAACCTCTTCCAACAAATTTTTTCTGTGTCGGAACAGGCACAGCACCATGCGTTACTGTTTCACCAACAAACGGTGGCCAAGCTAATCCTTCGCCTACAGCAACAACAAATCCTTCATCAAACCCTCAGCCATCTATATCTACAGTTCCAAATCCTTCACAAAATCCGCAGCCATCCACGACTCCCTGTTCAACAACTCAAAAATCAATCCAACAAAACACTTCCACTCAATCTTCAACAAAATTACATGCGTCGGGACAACAAGGATCATTGCAACAATTGATCCAAATGATTCTACAACTCTTACAGCAAATCTTCCAACAACTAGGAATTCCATTCCCAGGCATACCCGGTACAGGTACAGGAAATCCCTGCCCAACACCAAGTGGATCCCCTGTTTCAGGACCTCCACCATCGAGCGGAGTACCATCCTCAAATGTATCGCCGACTTCTACCACTACACCTGGTGGAGTACCAACACCAACAATCTTTAATTTCCCCTTCCCAATCCCAAGTGGTGTGACGCTGGCGCCTACACGATTCTTTACACCATCACCTTCATCAGGAACGACAGAGACACCAACGCCAACAACATGCACTCCTGTTCCCACATGTAAACCAGTCGCAGGAAAAGTATGTCCAAATATCGTTAAGAACTGCCAACCAACACCAGCAACAAAAACAGTAAAATTATTGGCTTCTGGACTGAAAGGTGGTAAAGCTGTCTGTCTTGATGATTTTCAAAACAACTCCTTAGACAAGACCCCAGTTGTTATATGGAAATGCAATTCTAATGATAAAGCACAACAATGGACTTCAAACAGTGATAATACGATCCGTATCAATGGCAAATGTCTTGACGTCGACAAAAACGGTAAAACAGATCACACGTTGCTTGAACTGTTTACCTGCAATGGCAATGATAACCAGAAATGGATACCAACGACAATCACCAGTGGAGCAGCAAAAGGCAAACAAGAACTAATGAGCCCTGCTTCTGGCAAATGTCTTGACTTGATCGGAGGACAAACTACTAACCAAACTCAAGTTGAACTATTCACTTGCAATGGTGGCTTGAATCAGGCATGGAGTTGGACGAACTTTACTTCTACCCAATAATATCTCCCCGTTCTTTACAGAATTGGTCTTACCTGTTATAATACTCTTAATCTAAAGACAGTGGGTCCCGAAAGGGGTAAATCCTACCGAGGAGCTACATTAGTTATACTTTTTAAACTTATGATGGCACTCCTCAAGGAGTGTCTTTTTTTTGTGTTCCTTGATTATTTTTTTAAAATAAGATGGTACACAACGCACCGAGCGTATGCGAAAGGGTGGATACAGTTTAAAATAAAAATTTTATAACAAATACTATGTCAGACGTAAATACAAGCAATAACAGAAAAAAGAAAGAAAAGATCATTGCTGATCTCGTTACCCAGGTAGAAAAATCCAAGGGGATGGTCTTTGCCAACTATCAAGGACTCACCCATCAACAACTCGAAGGTTTGAAGAAAAATCTCAAAAAAGCTGACTCAGAGTTTGTTGCAGTCAAAAATACATTGTTGATGCGAGCACTCGAGGGGAAACTTGATGATGCATCAAAAGAACACTTTAATCAGCCAACCGGTGCAATGTTTATTTACAACGATATTGTAGAGCCTCTTAAAGAACTCACAAAAACCATTAAAGAATTTAAACTCCCTATTATCAAATTTGGTATTCTATATGGAAAAATCGTCACAGATAAAGAAGTAACAAAAATTGCTTCCCTCCCACCACTTCCTGTTCTGCAAGCACAACTTCTTGGACAAATGAAAGCTCCTATTTCCGGGCTTCATAGAGCGCTTAATTGGAACTTACAGTCACTCGTTATGACACTCAATGCAATTAAAGATAAGAAACCAACGGCTAGTGCATAATACCTAGACGTTAATACCGAAAGGAGGTGTAGTATGGCAAAATTAAATAAAGAAGAATTAATGAAAGCAATTGAAGAGATGACCGTTCTGGAACTTTCCGATCTCGTGAAAGCTCTTGAAGAGAAATTCGGTGTTTCTGCTGCTGCGACAATGGTTGCTGCTGCACCTGCGGGTGGGGCTGCTGCTAGTGGAGAAGCTGCTGAAGAACAAACTGTCTTCAATGTTATCATTGCAAGCTCAGGAGCTCAAAAAATCGCAGTTATTAAAGCGCTTCGAGAGCTCGTTCCAACTCTGGGACTTAAGGAAGCAAAAGACTTAGTTGACGCAGCACCAAAAGAAGTGATGAATCAAGTCAATAAGAAAACTGCTGACGAAGCAAAAGAAAAACTTACAGCAGCAGGTGCTACTGTCGAGTTGAAGTAACAAAAATAGTATCTAGCCTCTGGCCATTAGCATGCATGCTAACCCTGAATTTAGATACTATTTTTTTGTGAAAAAATGACCTCTTGACACCTGATCGTTTTCACAACTACGATAGAAAAAGGTATCTTTTCTTTATGTCATCTTTACGAAAAACATTCTCATCTATGACTACGACACGAGTTGTAGGACTTACAGGGTTTTTTGTTTTACTTCTTGCTCTTCCTATTATTGTTGTGGTCCAAAGCAATAAAGAGAATACAGCATCAAATGCGCATGCAGATGCACTTACAACAACCTGGCCTACTACCCCACCTGCGCAAATTTGTGGAGACACGAGTCAATTAAGTGGTCCATCTACCGCACCGGTTGGGGC
>JBEPUU010000147.1:0-3648 GCA_041691355.1 bacterium
AAAAGAAACAAGTACATTTCCAAAGCACCTCGAACATGAATATACAACTCACCTCTTTATATTCACTGATGTCAAAGGCGAAGTTGCCGATGGATGTGTTTTTGATATAAAACCCCATAAATCTACAAGTGTCATGCGGATTGTTCAAGAAAAGGTGAAGATGCAAGAAATCGCTGCAAACGGTAGAGGATGGTTCTTGGGAATGAGATCTTATGGAGAAATGATGGTTCACGAAGTTGGAGCTCATCTTGAAGAAAACCCTCTTATTGAGCTTGAAAAAGGATCTCTAGGAGTATGGATTGCAGGTGGGGAAGGAATGAAAGTTTTGGATGTAACGACACCACCATTTGACCCAGCTATGGAACTTGAAGTTAGACGAGGCCAAAACGATCAGATACCTCCTGGATTTAAGCGAGTACCTCGTGAATTCTGGGAAAAATATGATGAGCTGAGGAATCCACAAGAAACGAATTAGTCCAGCATTGAGATATAGCGAAGAATTCTCTCAGGAAACAGGATTGTCTCTTCAACAATCGTCCCGATATGACCAAATGAATGTCTCTCAATTAACTGCATATCATTACCCTCTTTGCGTTGTAACGCAATTTCTTTATGCACATCATCAGGATCAATATATCGATCTTTTATAGGCAATATCATAACTGATTTTGTGTGAACTAATTTTTTCGGATCTGTATACATGTTGACCGATTTCCATATTTCTGAAAGCTCGTCATACGTCTGGGGCCAAACTTCTTTCTGCAAACGGTGTGCAACTTTGACAATATCCCCTCCTGTAATAAGGACCGCTTGAGAAAAACGTTTGTCTCGACGAATGATATTAAGTGAAGCAAGCGCACCCATACTTATTCCGAGAAGAAGTACAGGCTGTTTTACCTCCTCTTTAAAACGCAAAGCTTCGACATGTAGTTCATCTACAAGATCGATAAGAAGTTGAGGATCGCCTTTGGTGAGCGCATCTGTTGTATAATCAACAGCACGTACAGTGTATCCATTCTTTAGAAGCAAATTAACGAGGCGCTTTGTCTGCCATATTTTACCTCTAAATCCGCACAACAAGAGAATATATTTAGCTCCGGGCTTCTTAGTGAAGTAGTCTTTGACGTTTGTGATCTGAGCCATTGTTAGGACTTGCCTAATGCTTCGAGGAATTCGTCGTTTGATTTTGTTTTTCCGAGGCGCTCGACAAAGATACTTGTTCTCTCGTCTGCTCCAAGCATATCCATCATTCGTCTCATTGTGACAATCTTCTTATATGCATCTTCAGCAAGAATTCTTTCTTCCCCACGAGTTCCGGATCTCTCAATATTGATTGATGGAAAAATTCGTCTCTCGGCCAAACGTCGATCAAGATGTAATTCCATGTTACCTGTTCCTTTGAATTCTTCGTAAATCAAATCATCCATACGAGAACCTGTTTCAACAAGTGCTGTTCCGATAATCGTGAGTGATCCACCCTCTTGGCAATTACGTGCTGCACCGAAAAATCTCTTTGCAGGATGCAATGCAGCTGGATCAAATCCACCAGAGAGCGTACGACCACTTGGTTCAACTGCAAGATTGTATGCACGAGCAAGTCTTGTAATCGAATCAAGTAAAATAACAACATCTTTACCAAGCTCAACCATACGCTTTGCACGGTCAAGTGTGATTTCAGCAACTCGTGTCTGATTCTCAGGTGGTTCATCAAAATTTGAAGCAACAACTTCACCACGAACAGACATACTGATATCAGTCACCTCTTCAGGTCGCTCACCGATAAGTGCTGCCATCAAATGAACATCTGGGAAATTGGCAGAAATTCCTGCTGCGATTTCTTTAAGAATTGTTGTCTTTCCAGCTTTGGGAGGTGAGACAATCATTCCCCGTTGCCCGAATCCAATGGGCGCGATCAAATCTATCATTCTCGTTGATAAAGGAGTCGTGTCGGTTGACAATTTCATCTGCTTGTCAGGATAAATTGGTGTCAAATCATCAAAATATGGCCGTCGAAGAGCCTCGTCTGCAGGAAAACCATTTACTTTCTCAACTTTTAAGAGGCCAAAATAGCGTTCTGTATCTTTTGGTGGACGAGCAACTCCCTCGACCAAATCACCAGGTCTAAGCATAAAACGGCGAATCTGGGATTGTGAGATATAAATGTCACGAGCTGAATGAATAAATTTCGGTCTAAGAAATCCGTGTCCTTCAGGTTGTGTATCAAGAAAACCTTTTACTTCCTCAGTTGGAGTGTTTTGTTGTGTTTGGTAGTGGCTGTTATTATTATTGTAGGCTGGTGCTGAAGGGGTAGAAGCTGTATCAGTTGATCTATCACCACCGATATGAATGCGATGCGGTCGTTGTGTATAACTTGCTTCACCTTGTCCTGAGCTTTTATCCTGAGTCTTGTCCAAGGATGCCGAAGGAGCTTGCTCTGAACTAGGCGCAGAAGATTGCTCTTCAGATGAAGAAGCTTTCTCTTCTACATTTTCTTCTTTTACAGGTGCCTCTTTGGGTTTGCCAACGAGCTCATCGACTGCAAGAGATTTTGATGTTTTTTTAGTTACCATAGGGATTTATATCCGCCTTACCACAAAATTCTTCATTAATAAAATCTTCAAATTGGTGATATGGCTGAATTCAATAATTATCTGTGAACTGTTACCTATTACAATACATGTGTGTATGGAAAAAGTTTTACCGAAGAATCAATGCGTATTAACGTGTCTATTACATCATATTTTGCTTCTTTTGTCAAGAACACAATCATTATTGCAAGAGTGTAGGAATTGACATCGAAGAAATACCCTGCCCGGTAAAAAAGATTAATAAGAAATTAACTATGAAAAATGACACCAAAGAAATTACCAAACCGATCAGTGCTGCAGTCAACGTACCTCTTGCTTGATCAATTTTCCCTTTGTCGCCTCCTGAAGTAATGTATCGAATACCACCGAATATAAGGAAGAATAACGATGCGAGAATCGCGATGATCAAAAGTACTTGGATAATTGTGCCTACAATACCACTTGCACTACCAACTTTGAGATTACATAAACTAGAGAAAGCTCCTGGAGGACAAATAGGCCTGCTCACTTGCTGTTGCTGGGCAAAAGCTGTACCTACTGAAGTAAGCGCTAATGAGATAAAAGCAGAAGAACTAATGATAATTTTTTTCATTCTCTATTTATAGTAGTAACTGAAGAGAGGCAATGTCAAGACGCATCTGGAAAAAGAAAGGAACTATGAAAAATCTTTAACATCCCATAGCTTAGGCATGGGTTGAAAAATCTGGAGACTTTAAATACTATGGGAGCTTCAGTTTTATTATGAGATACCTGTATTCTCAAAGAGTACCAAATAATACTTATTTATATATTAAAGAGGCTATACTATTGACATTCTTTCTTTTCTCCTGTATTGTAGCCACAACCTTTATGAAACGTATATCAATACTATATTCTCTCTGTTCTCTTGCGCTTGCTGTCTTAGTGATGAGTCCGACACAGGCATTTGCAGATGGTGGTTGTCTTATTCTTAATAATGGTGGGCCTACCAGTCAGAAAGTTTGTCTCACCCCCATACCTACACCCGTTATCTCGACTGTGCCACTGCTCAACAATCTACCACAGACACAGACGCATACCC
>JBEPUU010000148.1:0-3569 GCA_041691355.1 bacterium
AATTACGCCTGTTTGTGCTGTTATCAAAACAAAGATGTTATGAACCGGCTGGAGGTAAAGCCCCAACGGCAGTGGTTTTTGAAGTGGAGCAAGCGCTGGAATAAAATTATCTTGTCCGACACCAAGTATCGGATGCTTTTGTATCATTACAGCTGATGCAGATAATAGTTCTGTTCGCTCAGTAACAGATTGCTCAAAAAGAGATGTTTGGTAAAAACGAGCACTAAGTTCCTGTGAAAGATGAAATGTTCCTAGAACGCCTAATACAACTAACACACTACCAATAACTAGTACTTTGCTACGGAGAGATTTTACTTTTTGAAATAAGAGTCTAACGAAAATGAATATAAGGAGTGCCGCCCACAGAACTATGGCAACTCTTCCAAACGTTAGAAGAAGTGCAATGCTACTCAACAGAAGTGACACTCCTGCAATAATCTGCATCCAACGTGTATTATTTTTTAAAAGCAAACTCCACACCAACACCATAGAAACCAACAAATATCCTGCCAGTACATTGGGATGAGAAAAAGTAGCATACGGCCTTAGAACAAGAGTCCCGCCAATTGAGGCATTTGCGATCCCAGGCGTCGCACCAGTAAATGCTCGTTCCCCAAAGAAGTAAAAAATGCCATTGAGTGAACCTTGGTTGAGATATTGAAAGATTGCAAGAAGTGATTCGAGAGCAGCGCCGATGGCAAAGAGCAAGGCAATGAAACGGAGTTGAAAACGATATCTGATTGTTTTTGCTAGATATAACGCCAGGAATAAAAGCTCAAGGAATTTTACCCAACCATACAAACTCAGAAGGGGACGCGTAGCAAAGAGTATATTTGCGAGGACGAATAACAAAAATAGGGCGCCGGAAAAGAAAAGTTTTTTGCTTTGTTTTTTTGCTTTGTTTATCTCATTTTTTCGTTTCTGCGATTGAGAAGTCAAACTATCCTTGGCTTGTGGGAGAGAGGTTGTTGAAATTCCTAATCTTTGATTTATCAATCGAAAACAGAAAGCTCCGAACAATAAACACAAAACAACATCCGTTGTATAAAGAATAGATGAGAGATAATCAATTCTGATTCCGGAGACAACAGAGAAATCAGGCCAGAAATGTTTACCGAATTGCGTAGGGAGAAATACAAAGAAAATTATGAGGAGCAGACTCTCGATTTTACTCGCGGGGTTTAATAACCAAAACCCGTTCTTTTCCTTCTCCTGATGATTCTGAGGTGACTTGTTCATCACTTTGAAGGTAAAGATGAATAATACGACGCTCCCATGATTTCAAAGAAGATAAGACCTGCTCTTTGTTTTCTGAAAGCGCTTTTTCCTTTACTTGGATTGCTAAATTGTGAAGATATTCAGTTCTATTCTTTTTATAATCGTCAACTTCAATTGAGACTCGAACGAATCGTCCGATCTTCTTTGCAATAGCGAGGGACAAAATAAGCTGAAGAGACTCAAGAACTTCACCATGATATCCAATCACGATTCCTGTATCTTGAGTTTCCATCATGACATCCAAAATGTCATCTTGTTCTTCAAGCGTGAATGTTCCCTCGATCTCAAGAATACTGAAAAGCTTCTCGATAAGCTGCTCTACATCTTTTCTTTCTTTTGCTGTTAATTCAATTTTTTCCATATACTGTTATTCTGCTTTTTTCAAAAATGGGAACCAATCTACAAGGCCACCCCACCTCTGAATAATGTACTGCTGTATAATACCAAAAATTGTCAAAGTATTCCAGTAGAGAGATAACCCAAATGGAAGCGTAAATGCGAAGAACCCGACCATCACAGGGAGAAGATACATGGATTGTGTTTGGAAAGCTGTTGCGAAATCCTCCTTAGCGTTCTTTTCCTTTTTTGGTTGATCAGCTGCAGGTACCATCATCATTTTTGATTGAATAAGCTGCAGTGCTGCTGTCAAAACTGCAACCAACACAATCGCATAACCGACCTGGGAGAGAAGTTGTGACGGAGTATGACCAAGTGACAATCCAAAAAAATTTGTATCCCACAAATGATGAAGTTTCAAACCGTCAAAATACAGCCGACTGTTTATTGCATTTATTGTTGGGAGACACAATGACCGAGCACCTTGGGTTGTAAGACAAACTGATCCTAAGAGAACTTGATACAACGCAATAAGAATAGGGATTTGGATAACCATTACCACACAACCTGAGGCAGGATTAACACCATGCTGTTGAAAAAGTGCCATTTGTTCGACTTGAAGCTTCTTCGCATCGTTTTTGTGCTTTTCTTTAAGCTTGTTTATCTCCGGCATGATTTGCTGCATTTTCTTTTGTTGCTTAAGGCTTTGGTGAAGAAGAGGGGAAAGAATTAATCTAATAATAATTGTTAAAAGAATAATTGAGAAACCTAATGTGGACGGCACATGAAGCATAGTTAAGAATTGGTAGATTGCTACCATGATATTAAGAATTGGATTAACTAAGGCTATATCGAAAATATTCATATGCTAAAAAATGGCTGACAACTAAGTAATCGACGCATGGACAGTAGAGTCCCCTTTATAGTTCCATACCTTGAGATTACCTCGTGTGCATAGACGGAGCACGAAGGAGTACTTCTGCAACCGGTATTTACTCCCAAAAGCTGATGGAGAAGCGGAGAAAAGACTTTCTGATAAACGGTAAGGCTAATTAATAAAATTTTTTTCATTGAATGAGATGTTGTTGCTGTAAAAACTTTTTTATTTCTACGCAAAGATCACGTTGTTGTTTGTCTATTATACCTTTTTCCAAGAAAAAAAGCATGTCGTGCCCAGGCACGATCTCAGTAAGTAGTTCCTCTATGCATGAACGAAATACTCTTCGGATACGATTTCTCGCAACTGCGCGTTTATCAATAGACTTTCTGACAAGAAACGCAAACCTACTTATGAGCAAATCGTTCTTAGAATACTTAACGCCGAAAAGGGGAGTTTTCAAATAACGACTATGAGAGAGTTTTGTGGTAGCGGGTAAACGATATTCTCGTGATAACATGAAGGTTATGCCGAAACTGCAAGTTCGCTACGACTTTGGTCGCGGCGTCGCTTGATCATTTTCTTTCCGTCATTTGTTTTCATCCGTGTCAAAAAGCCGTGTTTGCGGATGCGTTTTAGCTTTTTACTTTTAGTTAACCGTTGCATATGGCTAAGTATACCAAAATATGCGCCATATAACAATTAACAATTTATACTAAAACTTTTAGTCCTTGACAAAAAGTTATCCACATTATTTAATGACATACAGGAATACACCACATATGGACGAAAAGCTTGAAGAATTATGGAAAAAGGTAACACAAGAAATGCAAAAAAAAGTTTCTCCTGCAAATTTCCACACTCTTTTTAAAAATACTCATTTACTCTCTCTTGAAGAAAATATAGCAACCGTTGCTGCTCCATCCACAATGATTATCGATCTTTTACAAAAACGTTTTGCAAAAGACATCCAAACTATTCTCTCAAGTCAGCATGGAAAAGAAGTCTCGCTAATTTTTATTCCAAAAGTGTTCCATCAAGCACAAAGTGAGGTGAAAGATGCACCACTGTTTAATAC
>JBEPUU010000149.1:0-3546 GCA_041691355.1 bacterium
GTGCAATACTCTAAGAAATATCCATACTCATAAGCAATTGCTTCATCAACGGATCCAAACTTTCCTTGAGAAACCAGGGAATCAAAATTCATACTATGTGTTCGGGAGACATTTAGCCACAAAACAATGTCTGGTTTTAAAAATTCACCAAGAAACTTTCCCTCCCCAGGACGATCACAGTCTGTTTCAACAACATAGATTCTTTCTTTTGGGGAATTTTTAAATGCCGCAAAAGGCGCATTTAGAATAAGATTAATCCATTCAGATGATTGCAATCTCTTTCTATGTAGTCCTAAGATATCAAATGGAATTCCGTAACTACTGTTGGCATGATGAGAATATTTTGCAACTTTTCCAATTTGTGATTCGAGTAAGTGCAATAGTGTTGTCTTCCCGCTCGACCCTGTGACAACTACAATTTTAGGTTTCCATCGACGCAAACGAATTTGCGCAAAAAAACGAAAATACGATGCAAGCGGAAAATATAAAACTTTTTTTATTTCTTCTACCATTTCTTCTTAATTGTATCAGAGATGTGAGGATTTGTTTATGCTGCAGAGCTCATGTTCTTTTCGACACTGCTAAACCTTATTCTGTTGCCTTGAAATAGTAAATCGATCTCCCCTGTTGGGCCGTTTCGATGTTTAGCAATGAGCAGTTTTGTGGGGATATGTGTTGAATTTGATTCGCTGTCAGGACGATACAAGAACATAACGACGTCCGCATCCTGCTCAATCGTTCCTGATTCACGAAGATCCGCAAGTTGTGGTTTTTTCTCACCACGATGCTCAACTGCACGCGATAATTGTGATGCGGAAAGAACAGGAATTCCAAGTTCTCGGGCTAAATTTTTTAAGGACTGGGAAATCATCGCAACTTCCTGGACACGACTTTCATACCGCTTGCCGGGAACAATCAGTTGCAAATAATCAACAATTAACAACGATAAATTATGTTCCATTTGAAGCCTGCGCGCTTTACTTCTCATTTCAATAAGAGATAGACCGGGTGTGTCATCAATAAAAATTGGAGCGTCAGCAAGTTGTCCCATTGCATCGGAAAGTTTGCCGAAATCATCTTCTGACAACTTTCCAGTCTTAAGTCTCCATGCATCGACATCCGCTTGACCAACAAGCAAACGATCCACCAGCTCTTCTTTACTCATTTCCAATGAAAAAATACCAATTGGTTTTTTATCTTTTACAGCAATATGTTGTGCAATGTTAAGCATAAATGCTGTTTTTCCTTGTCCTGGACGAGCGGCAAGAATAATAAGATTATTTTTTTGCATACCGGACAACATGTTATCCAGATCAATAAATCCTGTCTTTACACCCCTGAGTCCTACACCCTCTTTTTGTAGTTCATCAATTCTGTCAAAACTTTCAGTCAATGTATCTTTTAATGCGATAAATCCCCGAGTTAAATGTCCTTGTGATATAGCAAAAATTGATTCCTCTGCTTTATCAAGCATATCTTTTACTTCACTCTCGGGCTTATATCCAACTTCTATAATTTCAGTTCCGGCTGTTATAAGACGGCGTTTGGTGGAGTCCTCTCGTACCATTTGAGCATATGTTGAGACATTAGCGGCAGTTGGAACTTGTTCAACAAGATCTGTTAAATACGTGGAATCAAATTTTTTTAATAATCTATTCTTTTTGAGTTTTTCTGTAAGAGTGAGCAGATCAATTGGTCTTCTTTCTTCATAGAGAACCAGCATTTCACCATAAATAATCCCATTGATGTCACTATAAAAATCCTCAGATTTTAAAATTTCGGATACCGGAACAATTGCGTTTTTATCGATAAGAATCGCGCCCAATACGCTTTCTTCTGCAGAATCATTGTGAGGTAAAACCTTAATTGACATATCGAGATGAGATTTGAGAGTTTTTTATTTTTACGTAAGCAGCACTGTTTCCATTTCGGCAGAAAGTTTGCCTAGACTTGCAGAATATTTATTCATTCTCTGCAATTTTTCTTTTTCAAACCCCTCTGCAACTGCTTGTGCGTTCTCACCGTAAAAAAGTACTGCATTAACTGCAAGCGATGTTACAAAAGAAGCATCTATTGTCTCTTCGCAATTAACAAGGACAATATTGTGCTCTTTTAATTTATGTTGCATTGCTGAAAGAGTAGTACCAGTCCCTGTAACGATTTCCATCCCGTCTACATTCATACTATATAGAACGCTTTTTTCATTTCGTATTCCTGTTAATTTAACTCCGCCAATTTCATATTCTCCTGCGCCGCTGAGAACCACCGCTTCTTCAGTTGTAAACTCGTTATTTGGATCTAGTAAAAGAACGGCATTTGCTGGAACTGATGCTTGAGGATTGACAACAAACGTAGCGCTTTTTCCTTTAATTCGTAAAACTGATTTCTGCAATAATGCAATTTCCATGTACCCCATACTAACATAAGCAATTTGCCTTGACAAGTAGTTGTAATTATCGTATTATCGTTCCAACTAGCTGTCATCCTGCGGCTCAGATATCCGATGTATCTGTACCTACCTGCTAAAAGCTGTTATCAAACATGAAAGCTGAGAAAGTAATCTTATCATTTGTTGCCGTATTTGTTGGTTTGGTCGCAGCCGGAGTTGCTTTTTATCTGTATCAATCCACCAAAGTTATTCCTACGGATCAAACCAAACCCTCTGCAACACAAGTAGCAGTTCAGCCTACAAAAGCCCCTGCACCTTCTGATGTTTTTACTGTTGACTCTCCACAAGATGAACAAGTGTTTGATAAAAAATTAGTTTCAATAAAAGGAACTACTGTAAAAGGCGCAACAATTACGGTCTCAACAGATGATACCGATCAAGTTGTACAGCCTGCAGACAATGGGAATTATACATTGACTCAAACGATTCCCAATGGAACTAGTATTATCGAGTTCAATGTTATTTTCCCTGATGGCACTGAAAAGAAAATTGACCGAACAGTTACATTCTCAACAGAAAAATTCTAACACAATATGAAAATACAAACAGTTATTACAGCTATACTTTTATCAATAACTCTCGCAGCCCCTGCGTATGCTGCTGCACCAACTCCCACCAGCGGTACCACCCAAACGGAAACAAATCAAATCAATCAATTAAAAAACAAAATCGCTTCACAAGTTTCCCAACTTAAATTAGTTGAGAAGCGCGGAATTATCGGAACAATTCAAGCTGCTAGCAGTAGTCAACTAACTCTTACCGATATTCATGGACAGATTAGATACGCTGATCTTGACGAAATTACAAAGTATGCAGCAGCCAATGGTTCATCGCTTGCAGTGTCAGGTCTGAAAAAAGGTGTAGTAGTGACTGTCTTTGGAATTTATAATAAAGATTCTCAGCGAATTTTGGCAAGATTTGTTGGTGTGGTAGTAGTTCCAACTCGGTACACAGGACAAATAACTGCCATAGATAAACCTAACTTCCAAATTACCGTAACAACCAATGAACAAAAAAATGCAAAAGTTGAAGTAGACACGACATCAACAGTCTCTACTTATTCAGGAGGTTCATCACTTTCATCATATGGATTTTCT
>JBEPUU010000150.1:0-3540 GCA_041691355.1 bacterium
AAAAAGTGGAAGAAATAAAGACGGAACAACAGCGTATGACACAAGTGAGTATTCAAAATCTGAAATTGAAAGGGTTGCAAAATACGCTTTTGAACTAGCACAAAAAAGAAAAAAGAAACTCACAGTTGTCGATAAAGCCAATGTATTAGAAACTTCTCGACTATGGAGAGAAACAGTTCAAAGTATGGAGAAAGATTTTTCTGATGTTGTCACCAATTATATGTTTGTCGATAATGCTGCAATGCAAATAATTAAGCGGCCTAGTGAATTTGATGTCATCGTTACAGAAAATATGTTTGGTGATATTCTCACAGATGAAGCATCAGTAATTACAGGATCACTTGGGATGCTGCCATCCGCATCAATGGGCGAAAAAACAGCGGTCTATGAGCCAATTCACGGATCTTATCCAAGAGCCGCAGGAAAAAATACTGCTAACCCAGTAGGCTCAATTCTCTCAGCAGCAATGATGCTTGAATATAGTTTTGGATTGAAAAATGAACGTGATACAATTTTTAAAGCAGTGGAAGAAGTAATAAATCAAGGATATGGAACTATTGATTTAGATCCCACAAAAATTCTTGGAACAAAAGAATTTGGAGAAAAAATTATTGAAGTTTTGTAAATCCTATTTGCAATGTTTTAAAAATAAGTAGTGCACACTTCATTCGCGCCGGCGTTAATTCAATTCCTAATAATTTCAAAACATCCTTTTCATTTTTTAATTTTACAAAATCCAAACTCTCCCCTTTTATTTCTTCAATAAAGAGTGATGCAGATGCTTGAGAAATTGCACAACCAACTCCTGAAAATAAAATACTATTTATTTTTTCATTTTTTATTTTTATAGTTAGACGAATCTCGTCTCCACATAATGGATTAGTTTCGGTAATATCAATATCTGCATTTTCTAATACTCCAGCATTTTGAGGATTTTGCCAATGTTCCAAAATAATTTCTCGGTAGAGTGGATCCATAGTAATATTTTTCCCTGAGCGAAATCGAAGGGTTTAACCTTTAAATATCTTCTTCACTTCATGTATACCTTCAAACAGTCGGTCGATATCTTCTTTTGTATTGTACAGATATATCGACGCGCGTACGATTCCTGAAACTTTTAAAACTTCCATCAATGGTTGTGCACAGTGATGTCCTGCTCTAACTGCAATATGTGATCTATTGAGAATCTCTGAAACATCATGTGAATGAACTTTCCCAACTGCGAAAGAAAAAACACCAAGTCTATTTTCAGATTTTTTTGAACCGAACAGTGTAATATCTTTTTGTTTTTCAAACATATCCAGTGCATATACAATCAATTCTTTTTCCAATGTTTGAATTTTTTCAAAACCAACTTTTTGCAAATAACCTATTGCTGCTCCAAGTCCGATAACTCCTTCTAAATTCCGAGTCCCTGCTTCAAATTTATCTGGAATATCAGCCCAGACTGCATCTTCTTTAGTTACATTTTTTATCATATGACTTCCAACAATAAATGGTTCCATATTTTCAAGCAGTTCTTTTCTTGCATATAGAACTCCAACACCTGATGGGCCAAGCATTTTGTGAGATGAGAAAACGAGAAAGTCACAGTCTAATTTTTGAATATCAACTGGTATATGTGGAACAGTTTGAGCCGCATCTATAAGAATTTTTATCTCCGGATTTATATTTTTGAAAAACTGAATAATTTCCTCAAGTGGATTAATAGTCCCTAATACATTTGATGCATGAGTAAGCGAAACCAGTTTTATTTTCTTTAGATCCTTCCCGAGAAAACGGGAATTTATTTTTTTATAATCCAATTTAAAATCCTCACCAATAGGAAGAAAAAATAATTCCACACCAATTTCTTTTTTTAAACGTATCCATGGAACAATATTTGAATGATGGTCCATCTCAGAAAGTATAATAAAATCATTCTTAACTAAATTCTTTTTTCCCCAACCATTTGCAACAATATTAATTGCTTCAGTAGCACCACTTGTAAAAATAATCTCTTTTGCATCTTTTGCATTGATAAATTTTGAAACTTTTATTCGGATGGTTTCAAACATATCAGTTGCACTTTGGCTCAGATCATAAATTCCACGGTGGATATTTGAATTATTTTTTGAATAAAAATTATAAACAGCATTAATAACCATTTGAGGTTTTTGACTCGTTGCAGAAGAATCTAAATAAATTAAATCAGGATATGTTTTAAAAATTGGAAAATCTTGTTTCATAACTCTCCTTTACTTTTTCTACTAATTCTTTTGGAAATTCAGTAAGTAAACTTTGTAAAAACCCTTCAACTATCAACTGCTTTGCTTTCTCTTCTAGAATTCCCCGGGACATAAGATAAAATAATTCCAGGTCATTAATCTTTCCGACTGTAGTTGCATGGCCTGCTTTAATGTCATTTTCAAGAATTTCAAGATTTGGAACTGCAATGCCACGTGCTTTTGAGGACAACAAAAGTAAATGTGCTGCGAGCCATGCATTTGTTCCTTTTGCACCTTTTTCGATTTTAATAAGTCCATCAAAAAAAACGCTTGATGTGTCACGTAATGCACTTTTAATAATAACCTCACTCTTAGTATTCTCAGCTCGATGATGTACGGTAATCTTAAACTTTAAATTTTGTTTTTCATTACCCAATAATAATCCAAGCAATTTAACGGAAGCACCCCTTCCAGATAATACTATGGTATAAACTAATTCCGTTTCATCACCAATCCAAAGTATAGGCAAAACTAATTCTTCATTTTCTTTAACAACAATTTCCTCATTCATATTTTCTAAACATCACCCAACCGATCCTTCCATAGAAAGATTAATTAGACGATTTAATTCAACTGCATACTCAAGGGGTAATTCTTTCACAATTGGCTCGATAAAACCATTAACAATCAAGGATGTCGCTTGCAACTCAGATAATCCTCTAGACATCAAATAAAACAATTGTTGCTCGCCCACTTTACTGACTGATGCTTCATGACCAAGTGTTACATCTTCTTCATTAACGATATTTACAGGATATGTATCTGAACGCGATAATTCATCAAGCAACAATGCATCACATCTTACAAATGATTTACTCCCTTTTGCACCATGTATAATTTTCACCATGCCGCGATAACTACAGCGACCTCCATTGAGACTTACTGACTTTGAACTTATAGTACTTGTTGTGTATGGTGCAAAATGAAAAGCTTTTCCACCAGCATCTTGATGTTGCCCCTCTCCTGCAAGTGCAAGTGATAACACTTCTCCTTTTGCGCCTTTGCCATTGAGATAGATCGATGGATATTTCATTGTTTTTTTAGAACCCAAATTCCCATCGATCCATTCACCTATCCCTTCCTCATCAACATGCATCCTTTTTGTGACAAGATTATAAACATTGTTAGACCAATTCTGAATTGTAGTATAACGAACACGAGCACCTTTTTTTACGATAATTTCAACAACTGCTGCATGAAGTGAATCAGTTGTATAAATCGGTGCAGTACATCCCTCAACATAATGCACATAGCTCCCCTCCTCTCCAATAAT
>JBEPUU010000151.1:0-3539 GCA_041691355.1 bacterium
ACTCCAATAGATGGCACACCTGGCATACCAACACAATCTTATCACTACTAACGAAGCTACGTTGTGCAAAGCTCCCTAAACAATACTACAACACAATTGCACTTAAATTACGGAACTTCCTACGAGCAAAAAGACACCTTCATATTATGGCTGAATATCATTGTAGAATGATCTCGTTCAGCAATCTGCCCAAATCCAAAATCAAAGCATGGATCATACGCTCTTTGCAAGATCAACTACCTAGTCGAGAACTTACCAAATACATTAGCACACACGTGAAAGTCATTGGTACCAGTGGTAAAACTATTGGTGCTATGTTGAACAATAAGAAAAGAACTATTGATGCTCTGCCACAAGACATTACTTGCGAATGTCATCGATATCCAGACATACAAAGAATTGACAATCACATTTTCACAAAAGGAGTTAATCTGCCAACAAATTATGCTGATTTGAAATCACTTTTAACGAGTAACAAGAAAAATCAGATCTATATTGCGAATTCAAGATACATGGGTCGTCAACTTTCTAACATGCGAAGATTCCTAAAAGATTTCCAAATAGATTTGAACTTTTTACCTAAACACAGAATTGATGAGTTAACAGATATCCTCTCCAGGCAAGGAGAGACAAGAGGCGTGACTGAAAAACAAATCAAAGACATCATAGATAAATATCAAGGCTTAACCTTCGTTGAACTCGACAAAAATGCTAACTCCTACTCTGTCATATGCAGCCAAAAGTACAAAACCATGAACCTTGACAATTTCGACAAAGATAAAGATCATTATACGAAAATTGATCTGCCTAAAGAAGTAGTGAAGCATAGAATCAAACATAATTACACCTCCAAGAAACTTGATTTAACATACATTGGTTTGAAAAAATGGGAACTTAGCACAGCTCACATCCTACCCAAAAACAAAGACATTCTGAAATTTCGACCTTTAGTGTCATACTTTCACTCCTTTAGCAAAAAGCTAGGCAAACACATTGGAAGGTGCTTAACCCTCATTATTAAACACATCTCCACACAACTCACAACAATGGAATTAATGAACGTCAAAGACTTCCCAGCTCGCATTAACCAACAAAACACAAAAAGCTGGAGCAACGAGGTCTCATATTTGAAATTTGATATCAAAAACCAATTCACCAACCTAGATAAAAAAGCAGTGCTGGATAACTTCAATTTTGCACTGAAAGTCGTACGACAAACGACCAAGAAAGGATGTTTTGCCATACGAAAAAGAGCCTCTGAGAAAAAACGTGATAGAATCGGAAAAGCTACCAGAAGAGACTTTAACCTCTACTCTTTCACCATTGTTAAGAACTATGTTGAGCATGAATTAGAAACACCGTACTTTTCAGTTGGTTCCAACATCTATCTACAGAAGCAAGGTCTACCTATGGGTGGCTTTCTATCAGCAGGTCTTGCTGCCATTTTCTCTTGTGTCCAAGAATATAAAAACCAAAAAGCTTGGCGCCATGACAACAAGAAATCCTACATGATGCGATATCGAGATGACATCTTAGCTATTAAAGATGGTATCGTCTCCAAGGAAGAAGCAGAACTCTATCGCACCAAATTGCAGAACATGTATGGTTCTGGCCTGTCTGTCGAATTAGAGAAGCTCGAGTACAACTCTACTCAGTTCCTAGAATTCAAACTTGCCAACTTAAAAAACCAATTTATATACTGGAACCACTCGAAAAACGTTGACCTCTCAGTTACTGTACCACCAGAACAAAGAATAATTCGCATACCTGATATCAACTCACAAATTGAAACCACCGTGCTTAAAGGCCTAACACATGGCTTGACAACGAAGTCTATTAGATACTCTAACTCTTTATGGAGTGAACTTTGTGGTATAACCCAACTCGCCTTAGAATTAAAAGAGAAACAATATCCACTAGAATGGGTCAAAAACGCAATTTATAAATCGAACTCACCCTATAAATACATCCTCAAATGTTGGCTCAATCACATTCACCTGGAAGATGACATGTCTTTGGGCGGCTCCCTATACTGGCTGAAATTGGTCAGAGAAAATTCACCCAAACGTTCTGTCTGACGCGGGAAAATAGCTACTATTTATAGAGCCTAGTAGCAGTTATTGTACTTGTATTTTAGTAGAACTGGTTAGATTTCCAGTATTAAAAGGTAAACTACTTACCGAGTACATTATTTCAATATTTCAAAGTCAAACTCTCTATTTAATTACCACGCTATATATTATTTATTATTCACCGAACTGTGTTCAGAATAATTTTTAGAATCGAGGCTTCTAGCTACGGGCGTGGACGCATTTTTAGAGGAATTTTTAATCATCCCTTCGAATATTAAAATCTATTTTTACTACTTTCAATAAGGATCCTTACCGAACTTTACACCGCATTATATATAATTAAAAAACCGATCCATGGCAAATAATCAACCACCACCAAACAACTTCCGACCTAACCACAACCGCAATTTTCGGAATGAATATAATAATTACAATACGTCCTATCAACCGCATCAACAACCTTCACCACAGTTTAACCCATACTTTAATGCATACAATCCACCTCAACCCTACGTGCAACTGCAATACGGATACAATCAATCGTTCATACCAGGACCCCAACCATTTCAATCATCATACTCTCCGTATCAACAAGGTTACAATTCTTACGGCTATTATGGAAACAAACAAGCAATCTACAACAAAAAGATGTTAACGCCCGAAGAATACAATGCACTTCAAGGTCTATTTGAAGAGAAAGCACTTAATGAGAAAACGAGAATCGAGAACGATAAGAAGCATTTTGAAGAAGAAAAAGAACGTAAAAGAGAAGAAAGAGAGAAGAAGAGAGAGCGTGAACACGCACAAATGATGAGCATGGTACTTGCAGCTATCAAAACTCCTCCTCAACGCACTGTGAAGAAAAGGGTCAAAGAAGATTTCGACAGCGACGATGAAGTCATTACTCCAAGGAAACCTGCAAAAAAGCCAACTCCAAACAAAAAACCAACAACCAAATCTACGCCAAAACCGCAGGAAGAAGTTAAAATTATCTCACCTTCTCACACACCTCCTTACTCTCCGCCACAAGAAGATGAAGAGTATCGTTTAGCGAGAGAAAATGAAAGATTAGACGATCAAGAACAACATGTCGTTTTTGAACAGCTTTGGAAGGAATGGGAACATAAAGAACCTTGGCGCAGAGATATGCAACTCGAGATGAAAAAATATGGAATGGTCTATTCTGCAAAACTCACCAAGGAAGAATGCATTGAAATCCTTTCCAGTTGTCGCATCATCCAATGACTATCTTCATTTTATTGTAATATTTTAAATCCAGAAAATGTAAAAAAACCAAAAAAAGTAAAAAATTTTAACCGAGAAAACAAAGCCCTTGAACATATTTACAAACAACTCTCAAAATCCTATCTAGATATGAAACGTGTCAAATGGTCAAAACTCAATCATATCAACTACATACGTTACTTGCTGCTGCAAACAAGACAAGAAAAATGGATCAAGAAATAC
>JBEPUU010000152.1:0-3397 GCA_041691355.1 bacterium
TTCCACTCCCGAGTGAATTTCAGAAAATCTACGAAGCATTACTACGTCAGGTTAGTGTCATAGCTCCAAGTATAGAAACTGTTAATTTCAAAACACCACACATAACGGTTTATTATCTTACTAAATCCCCCCACTTAATACCATCTCATTTAATAAAGTTACTCGAGTCTGAGGTTACCCTGCTGGCAAATTCTCAAGTTACAGTTAACGGATTTGGTTCTTTTGGAGGGAAAAATCCTAAGACTCTATTTTTAGCTACACTCTGTCCAAGAGAATTGAAGCACAGGATAATTCCATGCCATTTTATCCGCATATGACTATAGCTACAGTAAAAGCTGAAAATTATGAAAAAGAATTTATATATTTCCAACCACAACTTAAAGAATTATTGGATAATGTCACTTGGACATTTCCTATAACTGAAGTTGTAGTCTATGGAGTTGATTCTACTCAGTCTCCTGAATATCAAGAAAAATTAGCAGTAATTGGTATAAATTGATTTTGGTAAAAAGTTCCAAGATCGTATGCTTCAAGCATTAAAATCAGGGCTTGCCAGCATTTTTACTATATGCTGAATGTACTATGTGGGAACTTTTGCTATACTCACATTATGAAGAATAAAGCTTCGCTTATTCCTTTACTTCTCATTGTTGCTTGTAACTATGTGGCTCAAATACCATATTCCTTTCATCAATATAATGGACATGTTAATCCAGTAGGTTCGCTACTCATATTAGTAACTTTATTGTGGTTTTTACTAGGATATATACTTATACAAAAACATAAACGGATGGGATACTGGTTATTACTATCGTTCTTAGTAGTACAGTGTATCTTTTACTTTTTTAATGAAGTGTTTTTATCATTTTATGGGTATGGTATTCTGTACCATTTTTTTCATAGTAAAGATATTGTTCTTTGGATAGTTTTCTTTATTGGAGATCTAAATTTTATTGCAGCCTGTTACTATGTGTACTATCTTATAAAAAGAAAATCACTGTTTAGTAAATAAATTCATATATATACGCTCTACATTTTCATTTCTTCAAGCACATCATGTGTCCAGCCGTATTTTAGTCCTGGTGACTGTTTTGCTTTATCCACTGCTTCTTGCATAGACTCAGCTTCAAAGATTAAAGTTCCACCTATATCACCTTGATAGTCTCCAACAGTTCCTGAAGAGATAGTTTTGCCACCATTTATAGGTAAAGCAGCAATTGGTTGAAGAAGTTTAAACCATTCTTCCATTGCCATACCATTTTCTAATTTTTCGTTTTCAGGAATATCTCTTCCAATATGATGAGATAGTAAAAGAAACTTCATAATATTCAGTTTATAAGATTAAGGTTGATACCATTTGAGTTGCCCCTCACCCCTGGTTATTAAACTTTGTAAACTCTTTTGAATAAATCCTGTCCAGGCGTCACGACACACATTGTAGCACTCATAGGTTGGGACTAATCCAATTTGAGTAAAAACCAACTGAGTTTTGTTGCCTTGTTTGGAAATTTCAAAAGTGATTTTATTGCCAGTCCATTCACTTTTATCTTTGGTAAATTTAAAATAGTTTTCCTTAACCAACCAAACTACTTTTTTGTCGGGAATCATTTCGATTGTTTTCATTTTACTGCGGTGATTGTCTCCGAAATGATATGTCCACTCATCATTGAGTTTGTCAGTGTCGCCTTCAATATCCTCACTCCACCAAGCACGGGGATTATTGATAGCTTTATAAACTTCTGCTGGTGATTGCTCTACCAAAATGATAGTAGTAAAATTTTGATCGTTCATATTGCAACAGGTTTCGGTTTGTTCTTATTTTTGTGATTGAGTTCTACTGCCGCACGGATGATGTCTTTAAAGGCTGTCTCGTTAATCTTGTCTCCTTCATGAATAACGATGGCGCGGTAAGTATTAAAAAGACCTTTCGGGTCCTTGATAGATGCACCGTTCGAGAAGGTCAGCCTCAAATGGTTTTTGTAGGTCTCGCCGGTGCAAATCATCCCGTCATGAGACCATACTGGAATTCCGTCAGGGTTTGAAGGCTTTTTCCATTTAACTTCTTCGATCACATCTGGGTCAGCCCGCATGATTAAAGTGCGAAGCTGTGCTAATTTCTCACTACGCCAATCAGCCAACTTCATGATTATGGCATCTACCTGTTCAGATGCAGACTTGTCTTGTGCGGAAGAATTCATTATAGATACACTCTACCATATTATGAATATTTATGTAATGTATATAGTGCATTCTATCGCGAAGTATAATAAAGATAGTTTTCTCTATAAAAAGTTCCAAGATCGTACCCTCAGGGTATTAAGCTCAGTACATCTTGACGATACTTCAGCAAAAGAAGCGCATCATAAGGTTTTTTGAAGCTAATTCAAGTTTCCGCTTGCTGCTGCTCTCGGAGAAAGTTTTGTAAATAGTATTCTACATAGATAATATTCAGAAGCAAGCCTGCTAAATTACCTCGATAGAGATATTCCTTTCCCGATTTTAAATTATAAGAAATATCGTCTTTGATAATCCCTTTTTGTGCCAAAATGGAATTTTCAAGTAGTGTAATTATTTTTTCTCTCACTTGCGGATTTGTCAAAAATTGTTCAATATGTTTTACATACCTTTCTCCTTTTCGTACAAGTTGCTCTTTTATGTAGATATCTTCACGATTTTTCCAGATGTCTTTCTTCTTTACTTTTTTAGGACAAAAAGTTGCTAACTGTGCCATACGAGGATCAGCTAAAGGATGTATTCCCCATGTACGTGTTTCCCAGTAGATAGGGAAAAAATGTAACCCTTGACTAACGGCACTTGTTGCTATGCCGCTGGGAAATAATGGGCGACTTGTAAAGCGATCTCTTGATAAATAGCGTTCTAAACCTTTCTGTGTAAATATGTTATCAATACCATCTTTTAGACTCTGTACAAACCAAAAGTATTCCGTTTGGAGTGGAAAACGCCATCCCATATCATCTCCTGTATGATAAAGCTCGTCACCCCCGTATCCTTCAAATAATATAGTGTATCCCATGGAGGCTACACGTTGTTTCATGCTCAACATTAAATCAGTTGAAAACATTGCCGGATAAAAGTGATATTTTATAAATTCTATACTCTCATTGGTAGCAAATGGAAATAGATGATCGACATTGATAAAGTCTATTGCAATTGAGTGCTTTTCTCCAAATTTTCTTACGGTTACTTCATTATTGTCGGTTGGACATAATGTTGAGGTATAACTAAGAGAATGTAAGCGTTTTTTTATTTTTTTTGTTAAGAGCGCTGCAATAAGTGAGCAATCATATCCTGACGTTACATCGCACATAAACGGTAAATCTGCAATTGCTTGTAGACGTTCATCAAGTAATGTATCTAATAATGTTACAACACTATC
>JBEPUU010000153.1:0-3368 GCA_041691355.1 bacterium
CTCATAATTCCAAAAAAATCAAGACCAGGATGGTTATAAAAATTTTTATCTTCAGCTGCTAAAAATGTTTGAATGACACGGCGGGGAATAGCTTCAATAGGAACAAATACACGCTTTTGAGTGGCATATTCTGCAAATAGGCGGCCATCACTCGCATAAAGGCGACTGACGACAGGTGGTTCATAGTTTTCAAGTTGGGCGTAATCAGGAAGCCCCCTCCCAAAATAATATAAAACAACAAGCGCCCCAATGCCTCCTGCAAGGCCTAGCGTAAAAAAAATGGTGAAAATCCAAGTGAAAAAACGAATCATTTTATAAAGTTCATTTAGATGTTTTTGTACTTTGCCTACAGATGAGAGGTCGGTCAATAGGAATCTATCTCTAGCCGATAAACTTCCTAGCCGACAAACTTCAGCATAACTTCTCTCTTGCCTCTCCTAGAGAAATCTTTTACAAAGTGGCTACTTTAGGATTTCTAAGTTTACTGTAAAGTAAATAACCAGCCGGAGCATGATAGTGAATAAAATATTGAGAATACGAAATATTCTTATTGGAGGAATACTCGTTCTTCTTATCAGCATTGGGTTAGAGTTACAAGACGTCTACAGGAAACATGGTAATTTCCGGACAACACAAGATCCTATTGTTTCAACCGAAAGAGTTGACCTGGCAGGCTTACGAGATCTTCATATGGCGGGTGGGCCTATGTTACCTTTACATGACCTAAAAAAGCGTCTTTCCACAGCAAAAACAAATATAATTATTATCAATGGAACAATTGGAAAACATGGGTATGTAAATGGTACTCCCACGACCGATTTAGGCTATTTAAACAAAAACCCTGGTTGGCGATATTTTCTTTGGCGATTGTTCTCTACAGGAACAATAAAAGTACATCCTGAGCTTGTAATTTCTGAAGCTGAAGAAGCAAAAAAACATGGATTTGAATATAAAAGCTTTCTCATAGGAAGCAAATTCAATTCAGCCGAAAAAACGATCGATGAGTTCGTAACATTTATTGATTCTTTGCCAGAAAATACCTCTGTCTATTTTCATTGCCATCATGGAAAGGGAAGAACCTCTCTTATGCTTGTCATGGCCGATATTATAAAGAATGCTCCAAATGTTGCCCTAACAGATATTATTAAACGCCAGTATCTGTTGGGATCAGTTGATTTATTTGATACAATTCCCTGGTCGAAGGGAACTTATTCAACGGCAACACTCGAAAAACGAAAGACATTTGTTCAAACATTTTACGCGTTTATTTGCCAAAGGAAAACCGGTGGAATTCAGCTTTGGTCTGAATGGAATCGTAACCAGCATGTGGATAAAGTAAGAAGAGTTTCCCAGGATGGGACAAAATGAAAAAATTCCTAAAAATAAGAAATATTCTCATTGGGTGCGTTATCCTCCTTATAAGCTGTATATCTTACATACTCCTTACCGATGAATATGACCAAGCTAAATTCCGCACCATGCAAGATGCAATCCCATCATCTGAAAATGTGGATTTAACTGGATTACGTGAAATCCAAGCATCTGGTGGGCCTAGTATTAATTTCCCTGATCTCAAACAAAAACTTGCCCCTATCAAAAAACATATAATTATCATTGATGCTCTGCGCCAATATCATGGCTATATCAAGGAAATTCCCACAACTTTTTTTGCCTATGAACGCCATCATCCAGATTGGAGACACATGGTTCGTCGGCTTATATTTACGGGTACCATCCGGACCTGCACTGAAAGCATTGTCCCCGAAAGTGAAATGGCAAAAAGATATGGATTTGAATACAAAAAAATTATGATTGATAGTAAAGTCCTTACTCCTGATGAATCGGTCGATGAATTTGTAGCTTTTGTTGATAATTTACCTGACAATAGATGGGTTCATTTCCACTGTCGTTTGGGAAAAGGACGAACATCTATGATGCTTACGATGCTTGATATAATGAAAAATGCCCCAAAAGTAGCATTAAACGACATCGCAAAACGCCAATACCTCCTAGGTTCAGAAAATTTGTTTAATACTGTTGCCAGGAGTGGCGGAACGTATTATTCAAAAACACTTACACGCCGCAAACAATTTATCGAAGACTTTTATAAATTTGTTTGTCAGCGAAAAGGTGGTGGAACCCAGCGTTGGTCCGACTGGCATCAACAGCAAAATGTAAATAATACAGTTATTGCGAACACCCTTAGTTCAAGATCTTAAGTGGAAATGGTATGAGGAAACTCCTCCGAATAAGAAATATCCTGATTTTAGGTGGCGCGGGATTATGTGTTGGTTTGTTATTATTTCTTTTTTTAGAGGCTTTTTTCAGCAGTAACTTCCGCACCACCCAAGACACAATTTGGTCAACTCAACAAGTTGATTTGACAGGTTTGAGGGAACTCAAGGCTTCTGGTGGAACGTCAGTACGTTTCCCTGATCTAAAAAGAAGACTTAGCCAGGTTAAAGAAAATAAAATTATTGTTGATGGAATAAGTGAATTTCATGGTTATGTAAAAGGCATTCCCACAACTTTCTTTGCTTATCAAAATCCCCATCCCCACTGGAAATATTTCATCAGGCGATTTGTTTTTACGGGAACACCAAATATATGTCCCGAACTTGTAACTTCCGAAGCTCAGGAAGCGAGAAAACATGGATTTTCGTATATACATGTCAAAGTAGGAAGCAAATTTCTTTCCTCTGCTGAAACAATCGATGCAATCGTAAACCTTTTTGATAATCTCCCTCAGAACACATGGGTTCATTTCCATTGTCATTATGGGAAAGGAAGAACATCCATTATGCTTGTGATGTTTGATATTATGAGAAATGCCCCAAGGGTAGCATTGAATGATATCGTGAAACGTCAGCATCTTTTAGGATCAGAAGACTTACTAAATACTGTTGCTTATAGAAAAGGAAGCTATACGCAAGAACAACTCAATCAACGCAAAGATTTTATTACAGAATTTTATGCCTTTATTTGCCAGCGTAAAATGGGGGGAATTCAACAGTGGTCTGAATGGCAGCATCAACAAAAACTCACCTCACTGTAAATAGCAGGATCAGGATTATATAACAATGCGGAAACGACTGAAGAAAAAATACGCTCTACCCATCGGAATTATCGGGTTATTGATCAGCCTTATTTTTTTTGTTTTTTTGGATGCATATGATATGAAAAAATTCCGAACAATGCAGGATAAGATCGATCCTACTGTGACAGTTGATTTAACAGGCCTCCGAGACATTCAAGCCTCTGGGGGATACCTCCCTCGCTTTCCAACGCTCGCCCGAAAACTCAGCCATGTTAAAGGGGATAAAATTGTCGTTAATGCTGAGTCTGAGTTAACTGAATATGTTAAAGGT
>JBEPUU010000154.1:0-3343 GCA_041691355.1 bacterium
CCACAAATAATTAACTATGGGATAGTATCACATCTCCCACCTGTATGTCAAGTACTCCATTTAACACAAGTCCTGCTTCGTGTCCTTTTTCCACTTTCGAGGTCGTATTCTTGCCAATACGCAGTGAATTAATCGTTGTCTCACCCACAACATCTTCTTCACGCATGACGCGCAAACGGTCTCCTCTGGCAATTCTTCCATCAAGGACGGAAATTCCAAACGCAAAAGTCTTTTCGAAGGGGAATTTGGCAAGAACTCGTGCACTTCCAAAAACATGTTCCATTTGAGACTGAATTTTGCCTTCAAGAGCATCTTTTACTTCATCAAGAAGTTCATAGATAATTTCGTAGTTTCGAAGAAGTACTTTTTCAGAATATGCGAGTGTTATGATGTCTGGCTTTAATTTTGTATTAAAACTCAATACGATACCTCCAGTTGCTTTTGCTGTGAGAATATCTGCTTCATTTACCTCACCTGACTTTTGACTTACCAACTTTATCCCCTCAGGAAGTGCATTGATAATTGCCTCAAGAGATCCCTGAGTATCTGCAACGATAATAACCGAAATACCTTTATGTTCTTCATGACGGATATATTCCAATTCGCGCTTTAACGGCTTTATTTCTTCTTCAATGACAACTGCCTCGCTATGTATATCAATAATTGGGCTTCCCACAGCTGGAACTTTGGTAAACCCAAGTATTTCAACAGCATCACCCACGGTTGCTGATTGAACAGGCTTACCATTTGTATCGAAAAGTGTTCTAATTTTAACTGTTTCACCATCAACTTGAACCTCTTCTCGCACAGAAATTCTTCCATTTTTAACAATTGCTGTCGCTTTTGGACCTGCACGAACATCCAATTTTGATTCAATAACAACTGCCTCAAGAGGTTTTTCACTATTGAAATCTTTTGTATAGGTTGGAGTCTTTTGCGTATCAAACATAAGGAGAATCAAATCCAACAATTCTTTAATATTGAGATTTGTCTTTGCAGAGACTTCCATAATTGGCGTATCTCCGCCGTATTCTTCGAGAGTGATTCCTTCGTTTGAAACTTCTTGTTTGACCTTTTCAATATTTTTTGTTGGTAAATCAGCTTTGGTTATGACTATAATATATGGTGATTTTGCGGATTTAAGTGCTTCGATACTTTCTCGTGTTTGAGGCTTGACACTATCCACTGCTGAGACAACAAGCAAACTAAGATCGGCAGCCTGTGCGCCTCGACTTCGCATTTTGGTAAACGCTTCATGTCCAGGCGTATCGATGAAGGTAATCCAGCGCTTTTTCCCTTCATGCATAATCTCAACAGACGATGCACCGATTTTCTGCGTAATTCCACCTTTTTCGCGATCAGCGATCGAACTTTTACGGATTGCGTCAAGAAGGGTTGTTTTGCCATGGTCGACATGACCAAGAACGGCGACTACTGGAGGAAACTGTGTTGGTTGAGCTTGTTGTGTTGTTGTTTTGTTATCTTTCTGCATGATAATAAGAAACTCTGTTTCATAAAATTAGACATCTAGGAATTATTTCTTTTCAGTCTTCTCGTCTTTATCTGAAACTTCTGTTTTTTCCTCATTTTCTGGGACTTGCTCCGAATCTTCAGAAGATGTTTCAGCTTTAGTTGGTTCTTCTGCTTTCTCTTCCACAACTTCTGTTGAAGCTCGTGATCCTTCATCCGCGATAACAGGTTTAGCATCGTCATCAGCTACATCTTGTGCAATTTCTTCTCTTGCTTTGGCAACAGCATTTTCTGCTGCAACTTCTTCTTTTACGCTCTCTTCTTTAGCAGCGGCTTCAACTTTTTCTTCCTTTGTCTCAGCTGGCTCTTCTTTAACTACAGGTGCACCTTCGCCTTCAATTTCAATACGATATTGTGTTAATTTGTAAGCTAAACGAACATTCTGTCCATCTTTTCCGATTGCAAGAGATAATTCATCTTGAGGAACAAAGACATGTGCTGTTTTTTCTTCTTCATTTAATTCAACTCTGACATTCTTTGCAGGTGAAAGTGCTTGAGCAATGTAGGTCTTTGTATCATCAGACCATTGAATAATATCGATTTTCTCAAGTCCACCCAATTCCTGAATGATTGCCTGTACGCGAACTCCTTTTTGTCCGACACATGAGCCAACTGGATCAATACCAGGCTGCGTTGAAAATACTGCGATTTTTGCGCGGTTTCCAGGCTCTCTCACAACTGCTTTTATCTCAACACTTCCTTGTGCAACTTCGGGAACTTCACGTTTGAATAGTCCTTCGATCAGGCCATTATGAGCTCGAGATACAACAATCTCTTCACCTTTTGCGCCTTCTCTGATTTCTGAAAGATAAAAAGCCAATCGCTGATTGAGGTGATATTTTTCATTGGAAATTTGCTCTGAAACAGGCATAATTGCCTCAGCTTTTCCGATATCGACAATGATATTAGGTCCCGCAAATCTGAGAACCATCCCATTAATGATAGAGCCAATTTTAACTCGGTAGTCTGTAAAGATTGCTTCTTTTTCTTTTTCTCTAATCTTCTGAAGGATAACTTGCTTAGCTGTTTGTGCGGCAATTCTTCCAAATCCTGGAGGGGTAACATCTTTCTCACCTTCATAGATCTTTGCTTCTCCAGTATTTGAATCCAGTGAGGCTCTGTATTCCTCAACTTCAACTCCTGGATGATCTTTTCTGTATGCTGCAAGAATCGCATTTTGTACTGTTTCAAGCACAACACTGACATCAACTCCCCGCTCGGAAGCGACTTGATTTAAAGCTAATGCAAATTCACTGCGTTGTATCGCTGGCATAGGCTAAGTATACCAGATTGAAGGATTTGCTTCAACCAGTGTGATACATTTTGCCTGTTTGGTATACTTAACATGATGAACAAAAGAAGTCTTTTTATTCTTGGCTTACTTACTATAGTAGTCGCATTAGGCGTCGTTGTAGTCCATACAAAAAAACCCACTTCTCCCACCGAACATAACACAACTGAGATCAAAAAAATCAAGCCTCTTCCTAAAATGGCAGTCGTCACACTAAGTAAGGATGGCTTTTCCCCAAAAACTGTCACTATCGCTGTAGGAAGCGCTATCAGGTGGAAAAATATAAGTGGCTCACAGCAAACTGTTAATTCAGATACATATCCCACAAATCAACTGCACAGAGAGCTGAATTTCGGACTATTCAACTCAGGATCATCTGTAACATATACGTTTATGAAACCTGGAACCTACGGCTATCACAATCAATTGAATCCTAAGCAAAAGGGGGAAATAATCGTTAAGTGAGGAGGTATTAGTTAACCTCTATACCACTGACCATGGCATTATCAGTAACTGTTGAGA
>JBEPUU010000155.1:0-3340 GCA_041691355.1 bacterium
TCTTCTTCCTTTTGCTCATGCTCTGGCATGTAACCATATTATAATAGTATAGAGAACAGTTCAATTGGGAAAGCGTGCGAGGCTCGGGGATACTATTATATATAGGAGATCTGATATGATACTTTTAGCACAACAATTTATTTACGTTCATGACTAGTAAAAGCATTGCTTCACTTACCTACCTTATTCTTTTTCTTGCATTTCCTTTTTTCTATTTCTGGCTTTTGAGTACACATCAATTAACTTTTTTATCCTCCTCTGAAACAATTTATCCTGTTATTTTTCTTTATGGAATAGGCTTTGCATTTTTTATTGAGAAAAACATAAAAATCCTGGCACTGCAAGAAAATAAAAAAACCCTCATACTTCTAGGTATAACATGTCTTATTATCTATGCTGTATTTTTACTTCTCATGACATGGTCTAGGTATGCAGGGTTTATCTCCGAATCGATCGATATTGTTTATTTTCATCAGACAATTTGGCAACTCTCGGAATTTAAAATTCCCTATCTTTGGAATCTCAATCAACAACTATTTCCTATTTGGTCTCAGCATTTCTCACCCATTCTTATTTTTCTCGTTCCATTTTATTGGATAGATCGCAGCGAAGGACTTCTTTTTATGCTGCAGGCAATTGCGGTAATTTCGGGAGCATTTCCGATCTATGCAGTTTCCAAACAACTACTCAAATCCAGAAGTATCGGTATCGCAATGAGTTGGGCATATCTTTCTTTTGGAGGATTGCAGTATGGCATAGGATATGGATTTCATGAAATTCTTTTTTTCCCCGTTCTTTTTTTGTGGTCGTATTATTTCTATCTTTGTAAAAAACCAAAACTCTATCTCCTCTTTATTCTCCTTTCACTTTTTGTTAAAGAAGAAGTTGCATTCATTACACTTTTTTGGGGAATCTATCTTTTTATTATCAAACGTGATCGACTTATCGGCACAATAACTGCAACGTTGGGAATAGCCTGGTATTTTTTGTGCTTCAATATTATTTTTCCGTATTTTAATCACGGCGGTAACTTTGGGTATTGGGGACAATATGATACTCGTGGTGGAACAGGATTTCTAGGAATCGTAACAAGTGCGCTACTTAAACCTTTTAGCTTTTTAAAAACGCTTGTTACACCTGAAATAAAAGTACAAATGATGCTTATGACATTTGGTCAATTTGCTTTTTTACTTTTCCTATTTCCACCGACCCTCATCATTATTTTCCCCTCTCTTATGGAAAAACTTCTTAGCTCAAGTATCGCTATGGCAAACGGAGCACACTATAGCGCAGCAATTGCAGCTGTCACCGTCGTTGCGACATTTGAGGCACTACCCCAAATATATAGATATAAATTAGTTACTCGATATATCCAAAACAAAACAATTTTTTTCACAATGCTTATATTTTCCTGTGCACTTTTTTCAACAGTATTTTTTGGATACAATGGATATTCTCTTATCCCTTCTGCTCGCGCTTCAATCTATGAACGAGGATTGGCAGATGATAATTATCAATTATTAATGCAGATAGTAAATAATCTTCCCGCCAACGCAACCGTCTCCGCTCAATATCAAATAGCACCTCATCTAAATAGATATTATAAAAATGTCACTACATGGCCTGGGATGACAGGAACTGAGGATTTTGTCATTATCGACACCCAACTCTTACCGGTGCTAGGTGGAACAATGCAAAGTTATAGCAATGCACTGGAGAAGCTTAATAAAAATAAAAACTATCAACTAGCAGTAGCAAATACAGGAATTTTTGTCTATAGAAGAAAATCTTATACGCAATAATCTCAAACAATCGATGTATGCATTGCACCCGTTCCATCGAGTGAGAACGTGACTGTTTTGCCGCGGACAATTTCTTTAGTGAGCTTTTTCTGTGCAATGATATCCTCAATTGTATCCTGAATATATCTTCGAAGCGGACGGGCCCCGAAATCTTTATCAAAGCCTTCTTCTGCAATCTTGGCAACAACTGCATCATCAAAATATAACTTAATATCTTGCTTGTCCATATCTTTTTTCAACTCTTCTAACATTAATTTGGTAACTGATGTCACTTGTTCAGGACCCAATGGTTTGAAAATAACTACGTCATCAAAACGGTTGAGCAGTTCTGGTTTGAAAATAGCTTTTGTTTCGAGTTCTTCAAGCAAGCGATGTTCAAATTTGGCATCAATACTTGAACCCTTTTCAATCTCCTCTCGGATAAATTCAGATCCTGCATTGGATGTCGCGATAATAATTGCATTACGGAATGAAACAGTATTGCCTTTATTATCAGTCAAACGTCCGTCATCAAATACCTGCAGAAAGAGGTTGTGAATTTTGGGATTTGCTTTTTCGAACTCATCAAGAAGGATAAGTGCCGCAGGATTGTCGTGAACTTTATCCGTCAGTTCTCCCCTCTCATTTCCTTCTCCCGGAGGTGCACCCAAAAGTCTCTTTAACCCATTTTCATCGGTATATTCACTCATATCAAGACGGATCATATTTTTCTCGCCACCATAATAAAAATCCGCGAGGGATTTAGCGGTTTCTGTTTTACCTACACCTGTGGGTCCTAAAAAGAGAAATGATATTGGCCGCTCACTCGTCGTCATACCTGAACGGAGGCGACGCATTGCTTCACTGACAGATTTGACCGCTTCATCTTGAGCAATAACCCGCTCATGCAATTTGTCTTCCAAATGCAAAAGCACTTGAATTTCATCTCCTGTTGGCAATGCAATTGCAACATGACTTGTCTCTTCAACTTTTTTAACAACATCTTCTTCAAGTACAATTTTGTGCCGAGTCCTCTCGTATGTCTTTCTATCGGGGATTCGCGAGACTGTGTTGGCGACATTTTCAAGTAGTGATACAGCACTTCCTGGCAATACTTCATCTTGGAAAAAGCGATTTGATAATTCAACAGCACTGACAACTGCGCGATAACTGAGAATTGTCGAATATTTCTTCTCAATTTTTGCAGCTTCACCAAGAACCATTTGGATCGCATTATCCTGCTCTGGCTCGGCAAGAGAGATAACGGTAAATACTTCCTTCAGTGGATTTTTTTCCATGTAGGTTTTGTATGCACCCGTTGACATGGTTGCAATAATTGGCATTGCGCCACTTTTCATATAGGGAAGAAGTGCACCTGACAAATCAAGTCCATACGATGTTGCACCCAAAATATTTTGGAACTCAGGGATATACAAAAACATATTTTGGGAATGAGACACCTCAGCTATAATTTCCTGCAAACGGGATTCCAGATCACTACGATTTCCGGCCCCCGCTGTCAGTGCACCGACGAGTAATTGCTGCACCCTTTTATAATT
>JBEPUU010000156.1:0-3339 GCA_041691355.1 bacterium
CTTGCATGCCTTATCCACGCCGCCAGCGTTCATCCTGAGCTAGGATCAAACTCTTCTTAAAACTCACTATAAATAGTTGAGCTAGACTGAAGCAAAAGAAAAATGACTTCCTCTTTTGCTTCTTGGAAATTGTACTTTGGTGTTATGTATTCAATTATATTGAATTTAGATTTGCATTCACTATGCAGTTTTTAAACAACAAACCCACACCTGTGAGCGACCCATAGTATATACATCTGATAGTGGAAGTCAAGGAAAATAAAAACCCCTTTTTCAGGGGGTTTAAATGACCAAATCTTCAATAGTAGCAGGCTCAAAATGGAAATCAATAACGGTCTTAAAATCTGACGTTCTGCGAATATATCCTTTGGTAAAATCCGCGCGTAAAAGTTTAAATAAAAACAACTCGTCTCCTTTTACTAAGTCTTCAATAGGTATTCCTTCGAACAAATAAAACCATGGGTCTTTCATTTCTGAAGTACTGATAGCAAATCCGCTAAATACATAGCAATTATAGAAAAGTACCCGAAATGAAGGATCTCCAAAAGGAACTTCTGCTTCAGAACCATTATAAAAATCTATAAGTCCAACTGGAACAAGGTCTTTTGGATCAAAAATAATGCCTCCTGTTTCTTCAGGGATTTCTCTTACAACGCTTTCTATAGCAGATTCTCCTTCTTCAATTTTTCCTCCATATCCTTTAAGTCCAACAATTTTCCTTTGTTGGTATGCCAAAAGCACTGAATTGAGAGATTTGTTAATAAAATGTACGGCTGTAGCTCTTTTCATAATTATGTATTTTTATCACTATACCCTACGAAGCTCACATTGCAAGAAAATTGCTTTTAATGGCTGCGCATAGTAGAGTTTCAAAAACGATAAGTTATGATAAATGGTTCATTTGTTTCAATTCAGATAAACGGAAAATATCTTTTCATTAAAAGAAATGACAATGGGTTATGGGATCTTACCGGCGGAGGTTTTGATGTTGATGAAATAGATTACAAAGGAGTGGTTCTCAGAGAGGTTGCGGAAGAAATTAATTTTTCCCTTCAAAGAAAACAAATTCAACTTTGTGCTATTTTAGGACAAAAATTGAAAGCTGAGGTTTCAGGACAATACGGAGGAATAAAAAATGGTCTTGTATTTCTTCATTGTGCAATTCTGTATGAAATGCCGCCTATATTACTGAGTGAAGAACATACCGAATGGAAATTGTTTGATTATGAAGAAATAATCGAAAATTACAAAGATTTTTCTTCAGGAATATTGTGGATGTTTTTTTCACTTTTAGCTTTTCATCAAACAAAGAAGGTTCAGGAAGGTATGTTGTATGATCGTCGCATATGGCAAGAAAAAGAGTACGTTTAAGGAGATAAGGCTGTGGTAAATGATTACTGCAGCCTTTTTGTTATACTGTCCCCATGAAAACCATCATTCTGGCCGGAGGCAAAGGCAGCCGATTTAGTCCTCTTACTGATACTATCCCAAAAGCCCTTATTCCTATTGGAAATACAACCCTTTTAGAAAGAGTGCTTGATTCCCTACCTGACACTGTAGATACCGTTATTATTACCACTAAATACCTTGGTGAACGTATTAAAGAAAAAATTGGCTTACACTATAAAGGTAAGAATATTAAATATGCTGAACAACCTCAAGACAGTGACGGTACCTGGTCTGCACTGTATTGTGCGAAAAATCATATAGGAGAGGGGGAATTATTCACCATAATAAATTGTGACGATATATTTAACAAAGAAGAATTAGCCAGAGTATTTGAAACAGGAATTTTGGGTATGGGAATTACATCCACTACAATGCCGGCAAAATATCATGGTATTGAATTATCTCCAGACAATCATATTGTTGGTTTAAAACGCCATACTGAAACAAATAAGGAGCAATTTGTTCAAGACATCTTTGCAAACGGATTATATTTGCTTGATAGCAGGGTTTTTTCTTTTATTCCTGTCAATCTAAGCGACGGTGAATTGGGTCTTCCGCAAACACTTCTTGCCAATATTGATCACTACCCGCTTTTGGCTTATAAAATTGAACATTGGCAACCTTGTAATACTTTTAAAGATCTCAATAAAATTACTTCGCTACTTTAATCGCTTCATCAAATTTGATGGAGAGGAGTTTGGAGCCGCCGTCGGTGCCGAGAGTGACACCGTAGAGCACGGAGGCGCGGGACATGGTTTCGCGGTTGTGGGTCACCACGATAAGCTGTGAATATTCAGCCAGCAATTCGATCATGTCACCGTAACGGCGAGAGTTTGCTTCGTCGAGTGCCGCATCAGTCTCGTCGAGCACCAAGAATGGCGGTGGATTAACTTGTGAGATAGCAAAGAGTAACGCGATGGAAACCAATGAACGTTCCCCACCGGACAACATGTTGAGTTCTTTGACTTTCTTTTCTGGCAAGTTTACATGCACTTCTATGCCACGCTCAAAGTCTTCACCTTGTTCAGACTCTTCGACTGAAGCTTCGATTTCTTCTTCCTCAGTCATGCGGCGTTTTCTTTTCTTCTCAAGCGTAATGGACAGAAAAGCACTGCCTCCTCCGAACATGGTTTTGAAAAATTCTCCAAACCGTTCATTGATCACTTTCACGCCGGTTGTAAATTGTTCGTCGAGAATACGCTTCAGATCAATGATCAACTTTTCCAAATTGCGAATACTTGCCTCAATGTCCGTCACTTCCCGTGCCAAGAATGCGTCACGTTCTATGGTGGACTCATATTCTGTCACCACCTCATTGCCAATGCCGGAATGTTCATCAAGGCGAATCTTCAAACGATCAATGGCGCGTTTCTGCGTTTGCATGTCAAATTCAGGAATGGCTTGAGCATATTGCAGCTTGTGCAAAAAACTCGGACCGAACAAAAAGCCCGCTTCTTTCAGTTCTGTATCAAAATACTGTTTTCTTTCCAAAAAGCCGCTCTTTGACACTTCCAAAATCTGAATTTCCGATTCGCACTGCTGGATCTCGCCTATTACTTCATAGCGTTTCTTGGTGGCAGCTTGTGTGGCAACCAGTGCGGATTCTCTTTCCTGTTCCAGTCTTTGCAATTGCAGCTGCATTTGCTCTTCTTTTTGCACCAATCCTTTCAATTGTCGTTCCAATTCTTCCAGTTCCAACGCCGTGTCCTTGATACCGGTATCCAAATCGTGAACATTGTTTCGATTGGAATCCGAATAACTTTCTCCTCTTTTTCTCAAGCTCGAAAAAATTGTTTCCATTCGTACAAGCAACACCTTGGTTTCCTGCAATGTTTGCGCTTCTTTCAATTGAGCAAGGATGTGCTGCAAATCTGCCAACAATTGTTGGTA
>JBEPUU010000157.1:0-3334 GCA_041691355.1 bacterium
ATATTGTCTTTGTGTTTATAGCACACGGCCTCAAAAGCGTATCCTGCCCAAGAATTCCATGCGGGCGTTTTATATAAATTTTTCCAGTAATTTGTTTTGAGTTGCCTAATACCACTTCTCTTTAGACCATCGATCCACGTTAAATAGAACATGGCGTATTCATCAATCACTCGATAATAATGATCTCGAACTAAACGACCATAAGGTACAAACCGTTCAATAAATCCTGCTGCCACAAGCTCATTGAGACGCTTAACAAAGGTACCTCCAGAACTCATGCCAAGCCGCTTAACTAGCGTATCATTTAAAACTCCGTCTCTATGTTTTGCAATTTCTCTTACAATAGAGATACTGATATCTGCTTTTTCAAATAATGACTTGAATAATCGATCAAACTCATCAAATAATAACCCATCTTCTTGAAAGCAGATATTGTTTATATTTTGCACGGGTGAAAGTGATTTTTTCACCTGTCCCAAATAGTAAGGAACTCCTCCAAATGTCATATAAATATCTAACACCTGCTTATTGCTATAATTCACACACTGCTTATGTAAAAACAACTTAGTTTCGGCAAGGGTAAATGGTTTCATTTTTACGATGGCGGTTAAACGATTATGCAACCCTCCCTTTGCATTGATCAATTTATCAAGAATCCAAGAAGCTGCTGACCCACATACTATCAATTTGACATTTGGCATATCACACCAAATTCCGTTCCAAAAGACATCTAATGTTTGCAAAAGTGTAGATTTTTTGGTAGCGAGCCAAGGCAATTCATCTAGAAAAATGACGACCTTCTTTGATTTTTGTAGCTCTTTGATCTTATCTGTTAGCATTTGAAAAGCGTCATGCCAAGAAACTGGCGGTTGCAATACAGCATCTTTGTAAAAAGCAGTGGCAAAACCTTCACTAAAGCGTTTCAGTTGATCAGCCAATTTCCCATCTTTAATCCCCGTTACCTGAACAAATATCCCTTTTTTTTCAAAAAGTCTACGCACAGTGAATGTCTTGCCTACACGGCGGCGGCCATATAATGCAACAAACTCGGCTTTTTCAGTCGCCCAAGTATCAAGTAGTATATTCTGCTCCCTTTGCCGAGCCACTATAACTGTCATCCTCACCCCTTAAGGCATTGCTGATTATAGTTGATTATACCTGGCGATATCTACTCTGGCAATAGAGATATCGCTGAATATGATGTCTTATAATCAGCGATATCTCACTTCGATCCCGAGATATCGCTGATTATAAGACATCATATTCAGCGATATCTACCCATAAGTGTGCCGCACACACTGAATTCGATTCGGGCAATCGGTTGCATTATAGGAAGAACCTCAGAATGGTTTTACGATAACTAAAATCACAATCCCAATGAGTAAAATCACCGGAGCTTCATTAAACCAGCGGTAAAACACATGCCCATGTTGATTGCGATCTTGCTGAAAAGCCTTTAAAAATCGATAACAATAGAAATGATAAATCACCAACGCTAACACCATTGCTAACTTGGCATGAAACCAACCCTGAGTAAAATACCAATGAGGATTCAACAACACCAACCAAATGCCGAAGGCTGTCGCTAGTATAGCACTGGGTGTCATAATCCCCCGATACAGCTTGCGTTCCATAACCTTGAATCGTTCAATGCCGACTCCGTCATCCGCCATAGCATGATAGACAAACAAACGAGGCAAATAAAACAAAGCGGCAAACCAAGTCACCACAAAAACAAGATGGAATGCTTTGATCCATAACATAACCCAGATCTCCTAGAGATTAAATTGCGCTATTCTAACACACACTTTTAATCTATAGTAACCTTCTTGAGCTGTTGTTTGGCACATTTGGGACAGAGAAATCACCGAACCTTAGCCAGATAATAATACATCATAAAAGAGATGGAATATTAAAAGTGATGTAGTTATACCAACAAACCACCCACTAATACAATAGCCCAAACAGATAAAGTGGAATAACATCGTTATACCCAACTACGATATCATCTGAAGCTATATACGCATCTTTGTGATTTTTTAGCTGCTTATGTGTTTTGTTTTTTCCTCCAATTTCAAATTGATATTTTTCCACTTGGTAATCACCAACCTCTCCGTAAAATAGCTTGTAGCCCGCATTTTCGAGTTGATTGACAAAAAAAGTTTCTCTTACTTTGCCAGTCAGTGTGTCCTGGGTTTGAGGGAGGTAATGTGCGTAAATCATATTGGTATTATCGGGGAGCATTTTTACGGGTGAATTCAGGGATGATTTTCCTGGTTTGTTTGAGTAAATAAAATGTATGAGCCCTGCTTTGTTGAGGTAAGATAAATATTTGCTGACGTCGTTGTAGTCTTTGTGCAGACGTGTTGCTAATTTGTTAGTATTAAGCTCTCCTGGAAGTGAGCTTAGCACAAACTTATAGAGGCTTTCTATCGTTTGTAGCGTGGCTGTTTTGAGATCATGTAGAGTGGCGATATCCTCGTAAATTGTTTTTTGTATTATATTTTCAATTGACTGGAAACGTTCTGTCACATTCTCAAGTGTTCTGGCGTAAGGATAATAGCCAAACTCTAAGTACTCTCTGAAATATTTTAATATTTTTGACGCATTAAGTGATTGCGCGATCATAGTGTGGTTTTTTATCAATTCAGACAATGCGACAATATCTGTTTTTATATCATGATAGTACTCCAAATATTCTCGAAATGAATATCCGTACATGGTATATAAAGTAACTCGGCGCGATAGATCATATTTGCTTTTGACAATATCGATCATTGAGCTCCCAGAAAAAACAACTTTCAGTTTGGCAAATGTATCATAAATGTTTTTTAATTCTTGATTCCAGTTAGGATACTTATGAATTTCATCAACGCACAAGAGCGTGATGTCAGTCTCTCTGACTATTTCTTCTGCCAAATCAACGAGTTTATTTTCTAAAAAATAGAGGTTGTCGGCTGATACATATAAGGCAAGACCACTCTCAACGCCATGTGCAATGGCTGTTTTAAGTAGGAAAGTGGTTTTCCCTGTCCCCCGTGCCCCAACTATACCATTGATGCGGTTACCCAGTCGGATTGACTGATAGTGCAGCCTCTCGTGGTAAGGCATGCTCTTAAAGTCACCAATGATGAACTGCTGTGTCTCAAGTAACTTCTTCATAAGAACCTCAATTATTGGGTCATAACCCAATTATAGGATAGTATTTTATGGGTTACAACACAATTCTTGCATAAGATCGTCAGAATGTGGGATCTCAGTCTTTTTAGCGTTCAGCATAGAAAACTGGTGAGGATTTTCAGCCCTCTCAGGTCCACCAGATCTATTGTATTAG